>JAGWML010000123.1 GCA_028873155.1 Acidobacteriota bacterium | reverse complement strand
CAAGCTCATTCCGGCGGAGTGATGGGCCATCGTGGGATTCCATCCCACCCGATAATTGTGGGACACTGAGGGTGCGACCGGACGTGGCTTTCCTTGTTCTGCCCGGTTCCGCAGTGGGTGCGCATGGCCGATTCGACGGTTCCGATCTCCGGGCAGGTGAGGGAAGTGGTGCAGGCCGCTTTGGATGCGATGCGTCCGCCGCCAGCCGAAGATCCGTCGCCCTCCGTCGCCGCAAACTCCTTTGAGGCAAACGCCCTCCGCACAGAGATCATTCGCGTGGGCCGCAAGCTCTGGGAGCGGCAGTATGTCGACGGCAATGGCGGCAACATCAGCGTGCGCCTGGGCTCAAAGTACGTCCTCTGCACCCCGACCATGCTGAGCAAGGGCGATCTGGAGCCCGCCGATATCTGCCTTTCGGACCTGGAGGGCAACATCCTCGCCGGTGACCGCCCGCGCACCAGCGAACTGCTGCTGCATCTCGAAATCTACAAGACCAATCCGAGCGCCCGCTCCGTTGTGCATTGCCACCCGCCGCACGCCACGGCCTTTGCCCTTGCCGGTTCCGCTCCCCCGCTGGGTCTCAGTTCGGAGTACGAGGTCTTCATCGGCCCCGTGGCTGTGGTGGGCTATGAGACGCCGGGTACGCAGGCCTTTGCCGAGTCCATCCGGCCCTTTGCTCAGGACCACAACACCATTCTGCTGACCAATCACGGCATTGTCTGCTGGTCTGACACGCCGACCCATGCCGAGTGGCTGGTCGAGATTATGGACACCTACTGCCGGACCTATCTGCTGGCGAAGCAGACCGGGCTGCCCCTGCGCTTCATTCCCGAGGACAAGCTGCGGGAGTTGCTCGAACTGAAGCGGCGGATGGGCCTGCCCGATGCACGCCTGGCGCAGTTGCCGGGCCCGCACCAGCCGCCTCCGGAGACGAGCGAAGAGGTGGACCGCCTGGTGGCTCAGGTGGTGGCGCGGCTGGAAGGCCGCGAGTAGCACGAACCGGATCCCGGCGAGAAGAGAATCCAACCGTGCTACACTGTGTGTACGCTCAGTGATTTGGAAGTGAGCGGCGGCCGGACTTTTCCAAAGGTCATGCCCGCCTGGCACAGATTTCCCCCAAGCCCCTCCAGCGTAACCACTTCGGCCTTTTCTCAGGGCCATCCCCGGATTGTGCGGGAGTGTGGTGCCCGGCTGGCAATGTGCCGCCTGGCGTATTCGTCGCGTGGGTCAGCTCCGGGCTGCGGCTTTTCTTTCGAGAACGCCTGTCAGTCAGTCCCCAAGGGCCTTACGGTTCTCTCTTACGCATAGTTTGTTCGAGGCAGTGATGCGCCCTTGCGCATCGGCCTTCGTGTCCGGCTCCGTTTGCAGGCCGCCAGGGTAGATCGGCGGCTCCCGGAGCCCAGGAAGAGTTGTATTTTGACCACTCAGTTTTCGCAGTTTCCCCTATCGCCCGCCCTCATGGCGCGGCTCAACGCCAACAAGTTTGAAACACCCACGCCGGTGCAGGCCGGAGCCATTCCGCCCGCCCTGGAAGGCCGAGATGTCCTGGCCACGGCGCAGACCGGCACAGGCAAGACCCTCAGCTTCCTCATCCCGATTGTGGAACGGCTGCAAATGACGGATACGCGCGGCCCCGCAGCCCATGCGCTCATCCTGCTGCCCACGCGCGAGTTGGCCATGCAGGTCGAGGCCGCATTTCGCGTCCTGCGCACCAGCACCGATCAGACCGTCGCCCTGGTGGTGGGCGGCCTGGCGGAGCGCGCGCAGCTCGACGCCATCCGCCGCGGCGCCAAGCTCATCGTCGCCACCCCAGGCCGGCTCGAGGACTTCCTCAAGCGCAAGCTTGTCCGGCTCGATCTGGTCAAGATACTGGTGCTCGACGAGGTGGACCGGATGCTGGACATGGGCTTCCAGCCGGCCATTGCCCGCATTGCCGCCACGCTGCCCGCCGCTCGCCAGACGCTGTGCTACTCCGCCACGCTGGAGGGCCAGGTGAAAGAGGTGGTGCAGCGGTATCTGAACAGCCCGGCCCGCATCGAGATTGGCTCCGTTCTCAAGCCGGCGGCCAACGTCGAGCTGCGCACTTTTGAAGTGGAAAAGGACAAGAAGCAGGAACTGTTGGAGCACCTGCTTGGCGCCGAAAAGGGCAGCTTCCTGGTCTTTGTCCGGACCAAGCACGGAGCCGACCGCGTGGCGCGGCGGCTCACCCAAGGCGGGCACTCCGCCACGCAGATTCATGGGGACCGCTCGCAGTCGCAGCGCAATGCCGCTCTGCGCAGCTTTTCCGAGGGCCGTCACCGGGTGCTGGTCGCCACTGACGTGGCCGCGCGCGGCATCGATGTCTCCCATGTGGCCCACGTGGTCAACTACGACCTGCCCAAGGTCGCGGAGGACTTTGTCCACCGTGTAGGCCGCACCGGGCGCGCCTCGGCCAGCGGCGTTGCCTCGACCTTTGCCCTGCCCGCCGAACAAGGCGAGCTGCGCAAGATCGAGCGCACCTTGTCCATCCAGATGAAGCGCTTTCGGGTCCGCTCGACGGAGCGCAATCAGGGAAAGGAAGCCCGCCCTGAGGGACAGGCACCCGTGGCAAGGCGTACCCGCTGACCCGAGCTGGTCTCGCCACAAAAAAAGACGGCACGAACGGTCTAGCTGTTCGTGCCGGGAGGCCAGTGACGCAAACTACTTCCGGAATCGAGGGGTAAGGTGTACCACCTCTCACCGGAATATCTACACCTTACTATAGAAATGGTCGGAAGCAAATACAAAAATCAAGATTTTATCACAATGTGATACGAAAGGCTGATCCGGCTGAATTCCGTTCAATCTGTGAGAGGCTAGTACCGAAGCCGGGGAGACAGATTGAGCAAGGAAATGGATCAGGAAGAGAACGTAAATATCCCGGAATCTGCGAGTTCTGTGCCAGCTGAGGAGTCTGGAGCGCGCAATCCTGAGTGGCTCAGGATGGCCGCTGTTGCCGCGGCATCCGCTGCGCTGGGGGGCCTGGCCGCCGCCTGGTTCTATCGAAAGACGCTTACGCGGCTCCGCGAGGCCGACACGAATGCAGTCCCGGAGGAGCCGGAGTCCCCAAGTGAGGAGTTTGGAGAGGGGATCTGAGGCCAAGAGCCTGCCGCGTCGGAAGAAGGGATAGACAAAGAGGGCGGACCCGGCACATTGCTTGGTCCGCCCTTGTTTTCGTTGGAGCGTACGGTCTGGCCCCTACTGAACCTGCCCGATGTAGACGCCGTAGGGCCCGAGTTGAATGGCGCCGAGCGAAGCCGGATCGGCTGCGCCGGGCGTTTTGAGCAGCGTCTTGACCGCGCCGCTGGAACCGGGGACGGTGAGGCTGACCGTCTGCGGGTCGGCGGTGAAGTTGGCGGAGACCACAACGGACGGCGACCCCGCAGTCTGACGCATCCAGCTCAGCACCTTGGTGTTGGCCGTATCCAGCATGACGTTGTCGCCATGCGCGAAGGCCGGGTCGGTTTTCTTGAGCTGAATTAGCGCCTTGTACCAGTTCAGGAGCGAATCGGGCTGCGCCTCTTCAGCTTTGACGTTGACCGTGGTGTAGGTGGGTGGCACGGGCAGCCAGGGCTTGGCTGAAGCACCTGTAAAGCCGGCGTTGGCTGCCGCATCCCACTGCATCGGGGTGCGCTCGCCGTCGCGGCCCTTGTCCTTGGGCCAGCCGGTCAGTCCTACCGGGTCCTTCACATCTTCCTTGCGTGTCGGCGGAGTGGTCTTCATGCCGATTTCGTCGCCGTAATAAAAGAGCGAAGCGCCCCGGCTGGCGAAGAGCATGGTGGAGATGACGCGCTGGATGTCGGCGTTGTGGACGCCGTCGCCATAGCGGGCATCGAGCCGCGGGTTGTCATGGTTGTCAAAGACAATCAGCGGGATATTCCCGTCCAGTTTTGTCTCCGCGTCATCGATGCGCGAGCGGAAGGCGGCCACGTCGAGCTTGTTGATGAAGCCGATCTGTGTATCCATGGGCAACTGGAACTCGGGGTGCTCCGGCGGGCCGTACTGCTTGAGCAGTTCGCCGATGTTGGGCAGATAGGTTTCGCCGATGAAGACGCGCGTGCCGGGGAATTTGTTCGAGTCGAACTTGTCCGCGGTGGCGCGCATCTCCTGCATGACCGGGTGGACCTCAGGCAGGTTGTTGGTGCGCGTATCGTTCAGCGCGATGTCGCCGTAGGAGTTGAGAAATGTGTTGCCATTCTTGTCCTTCAACACATCTTCGTCGCGCATCTGGGGATCTTCAAAGAGCGTGGTGATGGCGTCAAAGCGGAAGCCGCCCACGCCGCGCTGCAGCCAGAAGCTGATGATGTTGCGGAAGGCCTCATGGACCTTGGGGTTATTCCAGTTGAGGTCCGGCTGCTGGATGTAGAACTTGTGGTAGTAGTACTGGCGTGTCTTCGGGTCCCACTCCCACGCGGAGTGGCCAAAGTCGGACTGCCAGTTGTTAGGCGGTTCACCGGGGCTGGTTGCGGTCTCGCCTTTACCGTCGTGCCACACATACCAGTCGCGGTAGGGGTTGTCCTTTGAAGAGCGGGACTCCTCAAACCACTTGTGCTTGTCGGAAGAGTGGTTCATCACCATGTCCATGATGATGCGGATGTGGCGCTTGTCCGCCTCGGCAATCAGGCGGTCAAAGTCAGCAAGGGTGCCGTAGGGCGGGTCAATGTTCTCGTAGTCGGAGATGTCGTAGCCGAAGTCAACCTGCGGCGAGGGGTAGATGGGCGACAGCCAGATTGCGTCGATGCCGAGATCTTTCAGGTAGTCGAGGTGCTCGGTGATGCCGTTGAGATCACCGATGCCGTCGCCGTTCGAGTCCTGAAAACTGCGCGGGTAGATTTCGTAGATGACGGCATTCTTCCACCAGTTCTGCTCTGATGAATTGGATGCAGAGGCTGCGTTCTGCGCGATAGCGGCCGGCATGGCGGCCGCCATCGCGAGAAGGAGGGACGAGCTGAGGATGCGTTTGGTCCAGTGCATTGCGGTCTCCTTGTTCTTTCCCCGCAGGTCATGGAGTTGCCAGCGGGTGTACCTGTCAAACTTCACCATTGTATGCCGCGTTGTTGCTGCGGGGAGCTACTCGACCTGCGCGACAAGCGCGGCAAAGGGCGCGAGATCGACGTGGCCGGCGGGCTGCATTCCGGCTTGCGAGGGAGACGCGTAGAGCGGAGTCAGCCGCGTTCCGCTGACGCCATACTTGCTCAGGTCAAACGCAACCGTTCGCTGCTTTGCGCTCATGTTCAGCGCAACAAGGACGGTGGCGTCGCCATCGCGGCGCAGGAACGCGAAGATATCCGGGTCGTTATTGTCGATCGTCGTTTGCACGCCGTCGCGCAAGGCCGGGTTCGTCTTGCGCAGCGAGAGCAGGCGCTTGTAGGCGTTGTAAATCGAGTCCGGATCTTTGCTTTCGGTCGCGACGTTGTAAGTGGCAGCGCTGGGCGGAATGGGCAGCCACGGCTTGACACCGGCCTGGGTGAAGCCGGCATCGGGCTGACCGTTCCACTGCATCGGCGTGCGCTCGCCGTCGCGGCCCTTGTCTTTCGGCCAGCCGCGCCTGCCGATTGGATCGTGCACATCCTCAATGCGCGCCGGGTCCGTGGTGCGCATGCCGAGTTCTTCGCCGTAGTACATCTGCGGGGTTCCGCGGGTGGCCAGCTCGAGCACGGCCATCAGCTTCGCGATCTCATCGTTATGCTTTCCGTCGCCATAGCGGTCCCACTGGCGTCGCTGGTCGTGGTTCGAGAAGAAAAACTCCGGCTGGCCGTGCGCGGTGTTGCTCTCAATCTGGTTGAAGAGCTCGCGGAAGCGCGGTGCGGAGAGCTCGTTGACGTCCGCAATCTGGAAGTCCATGGGGAGCTGCACTTCGTCTCCGTTGCCGTACATTTTGGTCAGCGCCTGGACGTTTGGCTCGTCCGCTTCCGTGACGAGCACGGGGTCGCCGGGATAGCGATCGACAACGGCGCGTACTTCCTTCAGCACATCGTGTACTTCGGGCAGGTCGTCGGTGTATTTGTGCTGGATATTGCGGTCGCCGTAAGCATTGCGGCCGGGCAGATACGGATCGTCGTGAAGATTCGGGTCCTCAAAGAGGCGCGATACCGCGTCAATGCGAAAGCCTGCAACGCCGCGCTGCATCCAGAGGTCGAGCACGCCGTCCATCGCCTTGTGCACCTCGGGATTGCGCCAGTTCAGGTCAGGCTGCTGTACATAGAAGTAGTGGTAGTAGTACTGGCGTGTCTTTTCATCCCATTGCCAGGCAGAGCCGCCAAACCACGACTGCCAGTTGTTGGGCGGCTGGCCTTTGCTGGTGGCGGTCTCACCCTTTCCATCGCGCCAGATATACCAGTCGCGCTTCGGGTTGGTGCGGGAAGAACGCGATTCGATGAACCAGGGGTTCTGGTCGGAGGTGTGATTAATCACATAGTCCATCAAGATGCGAATGCCGCGCTTCTTTGCCTCGGCCACCAGGTTGTTGAAGTCGTCCATGGTGCCGTAGGTGGGGTCGATGGCCGTGTAGTTCGAGATATCGTAGCCGTAATCAACGCCGGGCGAGGGGTAGATAGGGGTGAGCCAGATGGCGTCGATGCCGAGGTTCTTGAGATAGTCGAGGCGCTCGGTGACGCCCTTCAGGTCGCCGATGCCGTCGCCGTTCGAGTCCTGAAAGCTGCGCGGGTAGATCTCGTAGATGACGGCGTGGCGCCACCATTCATTTCCGCTGGTCTCGGTGGAAGCCTGTCTGGCTGAGGGGGTTGATGCGGCTTGCGCGTGAGCGGTGAGGCTCGCAGCGAAAAGCGCCCCGGCCCCAAGAGACAGGGATAGGGCGCTGAATGGGATGGTCCTGGTCCAGTGCATTGCGTCTCCTCGTACTGCTTCCGCTGCTCGTAAATTTGGCAACGGTGTGACGCAAGTCAAACTATCACATTGGAGCGCGCAAAGCGATGGGATTGGTGAGCGATTCTGCGGTTCAGCTGTTGGCCTTTTGGGCGATCAGCATCGACTCGAGAATCTGATCGGAGACCTCTTTCACCGAACCGGGCGAGTGGGCAAGAAAGAGCGTGTTGGTTTTGTCGCTTTCGCCAATCGCCTTGAGGGTATCGAAGTATTGCGTGACCAGCACGAGCTGCATCACCTCGCGGGCTGTCGCATCTTCCACCGCCTTCTGGAACTGCTCGATGGAGGCCTGCAGGCCCTCCACAATGGCCTTGCGCTGGTTGGCGATGCCCTGGCCCTGCAGAGCCTTGCTCTCAGCTTCGGCTTCAGCTTTTTTGACGACGAGAATCTTGTCCGCCTCACCGCGTGCGGTGGCTGCCACCTGCTCGCGCTGGGCGGCGTTGATGTCATTCATGGCGGATTTGACCTTGGCGTCGGGCACGATGTCGGTCACGAGCACGTTGACGATCTCGTAGCCGAAGGCGGCCATGTCGGCATCGAGCTCCTGCTTGACGGCGGCGGCGATGCTGGACTGCGAGGCAAAAACTTCATCGAGCGTCATGCTGGGGACGTGCCCGAGGATGACCTGCTCGACGTAAGACTTGATCTGCGCGACGGGATCACTGAGCTTGTAAAACGCGTCATAGACGCGCTCCGGGCGCACTCGATTCTGCACGGAGATGGGGATGGTGACGAAGACGTTGTCTTTGGTCTTGGTCTCCATGGTGAGCGCGATCTGATTGACGCGCAGACTCACGATACCCGAGACCGTGTCGAAGTACGGCATCTTCCAGTTCAGGCCGGCTTCCGCGACGCGCAGAAACTTGCCGAAGCGGGTGATGATGGCCACCTGGGCCGTGCTGACTGTGAAAAAGCTGCCCAGGATCAGCGTAAGGGCGAACAGGCCGATGATCGCCAGCGGAATCAGGATCACGATATCCATAAACGTCTCCTGGAATCTGAAATGGATTTACCAGCGCATTGTAGCGGATTTGAGTTTCCCTTGAGTTATCCAGTGAACTTTCCATCGCACTTGAGTTATCCCGGCTGCAGTGAAGAACGGGCCCTCTGCTGGTGCAGATTGCGAACGCTCCGCTGCGTTCCACTCCGGCTTTCACCGTCGGCAGTTTTGGGTCCACTTTCGAGATAGCCGCCCCATGTCATAGACTTGCATGCACAGATGCTTGCGCACATTGAGCAACTCGTAAAGCTCCAGGATGTCGAACTGGAACGCGGTAGGCTGGTCAAAGAGATTCGCTTGCTTCCAGTGGAGATTGCGGATGCCGAGACGGCGCTGCGGGAGAGCCAGGGGCGCGTGACCGCAGCTTCCGACGGGCTGACTCGCGAAGAAACCCTGCGCACACGCCTTGACCGCGAGGTGCAGGGACACAAGCAAAAGGCAGCGCGCTACCGGGCGCAGCTCGATACCGTTACGACCACCGCGCAGGCGGATGCGATTGAGCACGAAGTCCGTTTCGCCGACGGGGAAATTCAACGGCTGGAGAATGAGGAGTTCACCAGCCTGGAACGTACCGAGGCGCATGAGGCGGCACTGGCGTTTGCGCGCAGCCAGGTAGAGGATTGCGCGCTGGCGCTGGAGCGTACCCGGGAGCGTGTTGCGGCGCGGAAGACAGAACTGAGCGCGCAGCAGGCGGAGCTGGACGGGCAGCGGGCCCGCCTGCGTCAGGAGATTGAGCCGGAGTGGCTGACGAAGTTTGACCGGCTGGCGGCGAGCCGCGGAACGGCAATCGCGCGCGTGGATAATCAACAGTGCATGGGCTGCCGCATGGGGGTTCGCCCGCAGGTGTGGAACCAGTTGCGTGAAGGCGAATTGCTGACCTGCGACAGTTGCGGCCGGATGCTCTACTGGGATGCGACCATTGCCGCGGCACCCAAGGCTCCACAGACGGAAGCAGCCACCAGCGACGGCCATGCAGTGAGAAAGCCGAGACAAGCCGGGGCCTAGGGCCTGTTCACACTATCTGGGCGGTGGCGCCGGGAGCCAATTTTTTCGAGTTCAAGGAGTGAGGAGTGACGCA
>JAGWML010000122.1 GCA_028873155.1 Acidobacteriota bacterium | reverse complement strand
AAAAGAGTGATGTCACGATCAGTTACTTGGCTTAGGTCATCTCGATGTATTCTGCCGTCCTTTGTGGTCACCGCAAGGTGCAAAGGGAAGCTTGGATGAGTCTTCGCCTGAAAGGGCATGAAGGCGAGAATGTCCGTCCATGAACTCCTCCCGCTATAGACTGTAAACAGCGGCATGTTTGGGTGGTGGGCCGGCACAGAGCGACCCCCGAATCCCAAGCGGACTCGGATCAGGCTTGATTTGTCAATCGTGACCTCAGACCGATCGGTCTCGATCAAGACATTGTTATCTGTGAGCGCCTTAATGCGACCATATTGACATGTCATGTCGCGCTCAACGAAGACAAAGCCAACGTCGTGCCTTAATTGCTTCAGTCCTTGCCAAGGGTCATCTCCGTCAGCGCAGAGGACAGGGGAAACCAATAGGGTGAGAGCAAGTGAGCTGATGGCGACCTTGCGTTTCAGGAGCATACGGTAACTAGCCAATTACATCGAGACAAGAATAGGTGCTTCTGCCTGCGCGCGTCCAGGAAACATCGTTACGGTGACTTAAAACCTTACCAGAAACAGTGGGTCGTGAACGCTTCATGCGTTGGGCGGGTTAGCCCCGCCTTTCGCATCACGTCTCCTCGATGGGTTGGGGTTGCCCCGTCCTTTCGCCTTGTGTTGGCGAAGGGCGGGCTGTGATGAGAGCTGGCAGGAGAGTTGTTTGCTCTCGCGTTGCCGGGGTCCAGCGTGACTCGATTTCTACCGGACCTTCTTTTCCTGTTGCATGGTGCACAAAACTGCTCCAGCGCCAATCCTCGGGGCGCGCTGCCAATCCGCGTCTGACCGGGTTCCGGTGGATATAGCGGAGTTTCTCGACCGTCTTGTCTTCACTCCACACTGGAAAATCGTAATAGCGTGGCTGCCAGAATCGCTCTAACAGCGGCGCGCGAAGTCTGCGCGAGGTGGTCTGCTTGAGCATCTGCAGGACGACGGCGAGTTCGCTTCGTTCCGGTTCACTGATCAGCAGATGAACATGCTCTGGCATGACGACGTAGCCGATCACGCGACAACCGTACCAGCGGCGAGCGCGTTCCAGTGTCTGCTCGAATGCGTCCCGCGCTTCGTCGGTATCGAGCAGCGCCATGCGCCGGTAGCAACTGAAGGTGATGAAGTGCAGGCAGCGCTGGTGTTGATAGCGTTTGGGCTTGGGCATTTTCGCTGACGAGATTCTACTCCCGCCCCGTGCTGAGGTTCATCGCTATCACACTCTGCCTTTCGCTGGGGCGAAGGACAAGGGTGGGGCAACCCGGCAAATTGTGCGGAGGAATTTTTGAGGGTGGCGGGGTGAGGGTAGTGGTTTCCCACCCATGTCGTCCGCTGGAGCGGACGCCATGAGTAGGGCACCCAATTCTGTGGCGGGGAAAGAAAAATACCTGGATGGGCGAGCCACTTGCCGCATGGGCGGGCCACCCGTCGAACGACAAGGGTGGGGCAGCCGAGGCAAGGTGGGAGTTGGATTTCTTTCAGGCTCCGAGGTTCGTCGCTATCCCACCCTGTCCTTCGCTGGGGCGAAGGACAAGGGTGGGGCAACCCGGCGAGGGATGGAGCGGCGCGTCTCCCAGGTCTCAAAGGCGAGACCTGGGGCACCCATTCATCCGTGGTGGCGTCAGGCGGATTCGAGTTGGAGCATGAGGTCTTCCCACTCGGTGGTCAGGGTCGTGAGTTGCTCGCGGAGGGTGGCGGCGAGGTCGGTGAGGCGCTGGGTTTCGGCGGCGGAGACGTAGTTGCCCAGTTGCTGCTCGGTGTGGGCGATGGCGGCCTCGATGCGGGGGATCTCTTCTTCGAGGAAGGCGCAGCGGTCTTCCATCTGCTTCTGCTTGATGGGATTGAGGCGGCGGGGGCGGTTGTTGGCGGCGGAATCAGCCTGCCCGTTCTGCTTCTCGCTTTGAAGGTGGTGGTCTCCCACCCTTTCCGCAGAAGACGCGGAAAGGATGGGAGGCCCTTCATCCCCATTCTTCCGGTGGGCCTGGAGGTCTGCCACCCTTCGCACAGTGCGCGAAGGATGGGGCTCCCCGGTGTGCGTGGCGGGCTCAGCACTGGCTGCTGTGGCGAGGGCTTCCTTGCGGCGGAGGTAGTCTTCGTAATTGCCTTCGTAGGCGGTGACGGCGCCGTTTTCGACTTCGAGGACGCGGGTGGCGAGGCGATCGATGAAGTAGCGGTCGTGGGAGACGAAGATGACGGTGCCGCTGAAGGCGTCGAGTGCGTCGAGGAGCACGTCTTTGGCGCGCATGTCGAGGTGGTTGGTGGGCTCGTCGAGGAGGAGGAAGTTCGACGGCGAGACGAGGATGCGGGCAAGGGCGAAGCGGTTGCGTTCGCCGCCGGAGAGCACGCCGAGGGGCTTGAAGACGTCGTCGCCACTGAAGAGGAAGCAGCCGAGGAGCGAGCGGAGTTCCGACTCGGGAACTTTGAGGGCGGCGCGGCTGATGTCGTCGAGCATGCGCGACTCGCCGTTGAGGACTTTGTACTGGTCCTGCGCGAAGTATTCCGCGACGACGTTGTGACCGAGGCGGATGGCGCCGGAGGTGGGCTGCTCGACGCCGGTGAGGAGCTTGATGAGGGTGGATTTGCCTGCTCCGTTGACGCCGACGAGGGCAACGCGGTCGCCGCGCTCGATGGAGAAACGGACATTGTTGAGGACTTGTTTGGGCCCGTAGCTTTTGGAGAGGCCTTCCGCTTCGACGACCATGCGGCCGGAGGGCGGCGGCTGGGGGAACTTGAAGTGGATGACGGGCTCTTCTTCAGGGATCTCGATGCGCTCGATCTTTTCGAGTTCCTTGATGCGCGACTGCACCTGCTTGGCCTTGGTGGCCTGGGCGCGGAAGCGATTGATGAAGGACTCAAGGTGCTCGATCTGCTCGCGCTGGTTGCGCCAGGCGGACATGAGCTGCGCGCGGCGCTCGTCTTTCTGCGAGAGGTATCTGGTGTAGTTGCCCTGATAGATGGTGAGGCGCTTGTTCCAGATTTCGACGGTGCGGTCGATGGTGACGTCAAGAAAGTAGCGGTCGTGGGAGATGAGGATGTAGCCGAAGGGATAGCTCTTGAGGTAGTCCTCGAGCCAGTTGCGGGTTTCGAGGTCGAGGTGGTTGGTGGGCTCGTCGAGCAGGAGCAGGTTGGGCTTGGCGAGGAGGAGCTTGGCGAGGGCGATGCGCATCTGCCAGCCGCCGCTGAACTCGTCGGTGAGGCGGGGCCAGTCTTCTTTGCTGAAGCCGAGGCCGGTGAGCACGGCGCCGACCTGGGCGTCGAGCGCGTAGCCGTCGAGTGCGTGGAAGCGGTCCTGAAGGAGCGAGTAGCGCTCGGCGGCGGCTTCGTACTCGGGGCTGGCGTGGTCGAGCTCGGCGAGCTGTGCGGCGAGGCGCGGGAGTTCGGCTTCCATGGCGCGGAGCTCGTCGAAGACGGAGAGGCACTCGTCGAAGACGGTGCGGCCAGTGAGTCGGAGGCCCTCCTGGGGCAGGTAGCCGATGCTCATGCCGCGGGTCTGCTGGAGTGTGCCGTAGTCGAGGGACTCGATGCCGGCGAGAACCTTCATAAGCGTGGATTTGCCGGTGCCGTTGGCGCCAACGAGAGCGGTTTTCTCGTTGCTGCGGATGAGCCAGTTTGCCTCAAGAAAGAGGACGCGCGGACCGAAGCGCTTGCCGGCATTTTGGAGGGAGAGCATGCACTTCTATTTTCGCAGATGGGCGGAATTTTCAGGCGGAGAGGAAATGGACTAGTATGGATGGTCGCTTGAGCCGGGATGGGAGCGTGGCGGAGATGAGCGGGCAACATGCGAAGGGGATGAACAAGCTGTGGCCGGACGCGCAGGCGGCGCTGGACGGGATTGTGCGCGACGGGATGCTGCTGGCGATTGGCGGGTTTGGGCTGTGCGGCATTCCGGAGGCGCTGATTGCGGCGTTGCGCGATACGGGCGTGCGCGAGCTGACGATCGCGAGCAACAATGCGGGCGTGGATGACTGGGGGCTGGGGCAACTGCTGCGGACGCGGCAGGTGCGGAAGATGATCTCAAGCTATGTGGGCGAGAACGCGGAGTTTGAGCGGCAGTATCTGGCGGGCGAGCTGGATGTGGAGTTTTGCCCGCAGGGGACGCTGGCGGAGCGGATGCGCGCGGGCGGCGCGGGGATTCCGGGCTTCTACACGCGGACGGGCATTGGCACGGTGGTAGCCGAGGGCAAGGAGCACAAGGAGTTCGACGGGGTTGAGTACATCCTGGAGCGCGGGATTCGCGCGGATGTGGCGCTGGTGAAGGCGTGGAAGGCGGACCTGCACGGGAACCTTGTGTATCGGCGCACGGCGCGGAACTTCAATCCGCTGGCGGCGGCATGCGGGCGGGTGACGGTGGCGGAGGCGGAGATTGTGGTGGAGCCGGGCGAGCTGGACCCGGATGAGATTCATACGCCGGGAATTTATGTGCAGCGGGTGGTGCACAATCCACATCCGGAAAAGCGCATCGAGAAGAGAACGGTGCGGGAGGGCTGAGGCAGTGGCATGGACTCGTGATGAGATGGCGGCACGCGCGGCGATGGAGCTCGAGGATGGCTTCTATGTGAATCTGGGCATCGGGATACCGACGCTGGTGGCGAACCATATCCCCGAGGGCATGACGGTGACACTGCAGTCGGAGAACGGGCTGCTGGGGATGGGGCCGTATCCGCGCGATGCAGAGGTGGATGCGGACCTGATCAATGCGGGCAAGGAGACGGTGACGTTTGTGGCGGGCGCGGCGACGTTCTCGAGCGCGGAGTCGTTTGCGATGATTCGCGGGGGGCATATCGATTTGGCGATTCTGGGGGCGATGCAGGTGTCAGAGCGCGGTGACCTGGCGAACTGGATGATTCCCGGCAAGCGCGTGAAGGGCATGGGCGGGGCCATGGATTTGGTGAGCGGCGTGCGGCGCGTGCTGGTGGTGATGGAGCATGCGACTCCGGATGGAGGGGCGAAGCTGTTGCCGAAGTGCACGCTGCCTCTGACGGGCGCAGGCGTGGTGCATCGCGTGATTACGGACCTGTGCGTGCTGGATGTGACGGCGGCGGGGTTTGAAGTGGTGGAGCTGGCGGGGGATGTGACGCGCGAGCTGGTGGAGCAGAAGACGGGAGCCGCGCTGCACTTCAGCGATGCACTGACGCTGTAATGCGCTGCGCTTACTTTGCCCAGACGGGGTTGCGCTTTTCGAGGAAGGCGGCGATGCCTTCGCGGAAGTCGGCGGTGTCGCGGGCCTGGGCGTTGGCCTGCATGGCGAGGTCGATTGCGGCGTCGAGAAAGGGTTTGTGTTGCGCGGCCATCAGGCGCTTGGTGGCGGTGAGGGATTGCGGGCTGTTGGCGGCGAGCAATTGCGCGAGCGCCTGCACGTGCGCGGCCAGCTGATCAGGCGGGACGACTTCATTGACGAGGCCGAGCTGGTGCGCTTCAGCGGCGTCGAAGAGGCGGGCGGTGAGGAGCAGATCGCGGCTGCGCTTGTCGCCGATTTCGAGGGCGAGAAAGGCAGAGACGAGCGCGGGGACGAAGCCGATGCGCGCCTCGGTGAATCCGAATTTTGCCGTGGGCGTGGCGAGGGTGAAGTCGCAGATCATGGCAAGGCCGGTGCCGCCGGCGATGGCAGGACCGTGGACGGCGGCGATGGTGGGCATGGGCAATTCATACAACGTGCGAAAGAGGCGCGCGATGCGTTCTGCGTCGGCGCGATGCTCGCTGGCAGGCTTGCTCTGCATGGATTGGAGTGATTCGAGATCGAGGCCCGCGCAGAAGGCATTGCCCGCGCCGGTGAGCGCGAGGACGCGACAGCCGCCTGCGGCGGCCCAGACTGCTGACGAACCCCATCATTTTTGGTGGGGTTTGTTTTTTGCGGTAAGTTCAGGGGATGGAGGGCGAAGCTGCGACGATTTGTTGATATCGGTGGAGTTGGGCGTTGTAGGCCTCCAGTAGCGCCTTGATCGCTGTAAAGGATGTATTGGGCCCTATTCTTCCCAGCAGCAGCGCGATCTTCTTGATGTTCTGCGCGGTGGCCGCCAGCAGGGCCTGTTGCTGTACGCGGCCGAGTCCACGGAAACGCGCATAGCGATGGCCGTGCAGTTGTTTGGCGTCGGCGAAGCTTCGTTCCACAGTCTCTTTTCTTCGCTTGTAGATGCGCTTGCCCACGCGATTGAGCCGGTGCTCATCCACTCGTTCGCGACTCGACTCCCACACATGCCGTGTCACCACCTTGGTTGCGTTGCTCGATTGCGTGCATTTCTGCCTCACCGGGCAGTTGTGGCATTGCTCCGGATCGGAGTGATACTGCCGGTAGCCTTCACGGTTGGTCGTCCGATAGGTGAGAAGTTGTCCGTTGGGGCAGATGTAAACATCGAGCTTTTCGTCGTAGCGATATTCGCGCTTGTAGAAGTAACCCTCCCGATGTGTTCCCCTGCGGTAGCCGATCACCCCATAGATGTTCCTCTCTTCCAGACCCCGTGTAATCGCTGCCGCCGCATAGCCGGCATCCACGCCGACCGCGCGGATCGTGAAGTCGAACCGCGCCCGCTGCCGGTCCAGACGGCCCAGGTACGGCACCGAGTCGTGCACGTTGGCCGGCGTCACATGCGAGTCAGTGATGATGGCGTGGCGGCCATCGACGGTGCGATGGTCCAGATAGAAGAACCCCTTCGGCTTGCCATCCCGCACCATGTACCCCGAGTCCTTGTCGGTGCGGCTCACCTTGATTTCCTTCGTCTCCGGCTCAGGATCGGAAGGCTTCAGCGGCTTCTTGCCATGATCGGCCCGATCTTCTGTGATGGCCGCTTCCAGCGCCGCCAGATACTCCTGCGGCTTCACTTGAACCTGGGTCAGGTCGTACTTGTTCTTGTTGGCGTTGGCCTTCAGGTGCGTCGAATCAGTGTAGAGCACCGTGCCCGAGGCCAGGCCCTTGTTCATCGCCAGCAACACGATCTCATCGAAGATCTCCTGATAGATCGTGCTCTCGGCAAAACGCCGACGACGGTTCTGGCTCAACGTCGAAGCGTCTGGAACCTTGTCGCGCAAACGAAGACCAAGGAACCACCGGTAGGCTACGTTCACCTCCACTTCGCGCATCAGCTGCCGCTCCGAGCGAACTCCATACAGATAACCCAGAAGCAACAGCTTGAACAGCACCACAGGCTCCAGTGCAGGACGCCCGTTGTTCTCGCAGTAAAGGTGCTTCACCCGGTCGTGGATAAAACTGAAATCCACCACCCGGTCGATCTTGCGCAACAAGTGCTCCGAGGGTACCAGCGACTCCACTGAAACCATCTCCAGCTCTTGCTGCTGCGCTTCTGGCTTCTTCAACATGTCTACAAAATAAATAAGGCTCCCGTGGAAAACGAGAGCCTATCTTGATACTTTGTCAGCAGTCTGAAAGGCCACCGCCCTCAAGCGGTGGCCTTTTTCATGGATGCAGACATGAACGAGCCGCAGTTACAGCTGCACCAGCTTCGCCTCGATCAGTGCCTCGATCGTTCCCAGAGCCTCCAGCACCGTCGCGGAAACCGGCGCGTCCACCTGCACCACGGCCAGAGCCTTCACCGGCTTGGCGCCTGTGCGCTCGCGGCCCAGTGCAAAGTTGGCGATGTTCACTCCGTGCTCGCCCAGGATGGTGCCGATCTTGCCGATCACGCCCGGCACGTCGAGGTTGCGGCAGACCAGCAGGTTGCCTTCGAGCGGCGCCTCGATGTCGATGCCGTTGAACTCCAGCAGCCGCGGCTGTTCGCCGTGGATCACCGTCGCGCTGGCGTGACTTGTTCCCGCCGCCGCATGCAGCTCGATGGTCAACACCGTGCCTGCGCCGCCGCGAGCGCTCTCCTGCTTCTCTTCGTGCACACGGATGCCGCGCTCCTGGGCCACCGCCGCGGCGTTGATGCGGTTCACGTTCTCCGAGCCCTGCAGCAGTCCTTCAATAGCCGCGTTTCGCACGAGGTCTGTCTTGGCCTCGGCCAGCGCGCCGCCATACACAAGGTCAATGGCCTCGATGCCACCCTTGCCCGTCTGCGCCAGGAACGATCCGAGCCGCCCGGCCAGGTCGATATAGGGCGCCAGTTGCACGTAGTCCTCATGGCTCAGCGAAGGCAGGTTCACGGCATTCTGCACCACGCCCAGCTTCAGATACTCGCGCACCTGCATGGCGATCTGCACGCCCACGGCCTCCTGCGCCTCGGCCGTGGAACCGGCGATGTGCGGCGTGAGCATCACGTTGTCGAGCCCGAAGAAGGGTGAGTCTTTAGGCGGCTCCACGGTCAGCACGTCCAGCGCCGCGCCGGCCACCTGCCCGCTCTTCAAAGCCGCCACAAGCGCGGCCTCGTCCACCAGCTCGCCGCGCGCACAGTTGATGATGCGCACGCCCTTCTTCATCGCCGCCAGCGTTTTGGCATTGATGATTCCCGTGGTCTGCGGCGTGAGCCCCACGTGCAGCGTCAGGTAGTCGGAACCGGCGATCAGCTCATCCAGCGTCACCAGCTTGATACCGCTTTCGCGCGCCACTGCGGCCGACACAAACGGATCGCTGCCGATGATTTCCAGCCCAAAGCCCCTGGCCCGCTTGGCAACTTCAAGGCCGATCCGGCCCAGACCCAGAATGCCCAGCGTCTTGCCGCGCAGCTCCGTGCCCTGCAGCGACTTCTTCTCCCACTTCCCGGCGTGCATCGATGCATTGGCCGCGGGCACCTTGCGCGCCAGATCGATCATCAGGCAGATGGTCAACTCCGCCACGGCCACCGCATTCGCGCCCGGCGTGTTCATCACTACAATGCCGCGCCGCGTGGCTGCATCGGCGTCAATGTTGTCCACGCCCACGCCTGCGCGCCCGATGACGCGCAGCTTGGGTGCGTGCTCCATCAGCGCATCGTCCACCTGCACGGCAGAGCGCACCACCAGCGCATCGGCATCGGCCAGGGCGCCGGTCAGTCCGTCCTTCAACTGGTCGTGCGTCAACACTTCCCACCCCGGCTCGGCCGCAAACACGGCCAGCGTCGCCGGAGACACCTTCTCCGCCAGATCAATCTTCATCTTTTCCCCTTTGCCTTGCTGCGCAGGTTCGTACTCGTCAAAGCGGATACCGTGCTTCTCGCACAGGAGCTCGAACATCCGCACCACCGCTGCATGCGGCTTGCCCTCGCCCCGCTCG
>JAGWML010000121.1 GCA_028873155.1 Acidobacteriota bacterium | reverse complement strand
TCATAGCGCGCACCTCGTGGTTCTCATGCTACATCGCTGCGTGATGGAAAGTGCGCGAAGGGGCTGATGTACTATCGCATTCAATGAGGCTGCGTTGGAGTGGTATTGCCGGATGGTTGATGCTCGCGTCCTGCTGTGCTGCGACGTTTGCGCGACCGCGGCCGATTGTAGTGAAGGTCGTGGTGGTGGCGATGTTCGAGCAGGGCAACGACACGGGCGATGCGCCGGGTGAGTTGCAGTACTGGGTGGAACGCGATCATCTGGACCGGGTGTATCCGCTGGCGGCTGCATATCACGCGGTGCGCATGAACGAAGAGGGCGAGATGGCCGTACTCACGGGGCAAGGCACGGCGAATGCGGCGGCAACGATCATAGCGCTGGGGCTGGACCCGCGGTTTGATCTCAAGCATGCCTACTGGATTGTGGCGGGCATTGCGGGTGCGACGCCAGAGCGTGCTTCCCTGGGCTCTGCGGTGTGGGCGCGCTGGGTGGTCGATGGCGACCTTGGCTACGAACTGGATGCGCGCGAGATGCCGCAGGAGTGGACGACGGGGTATATTCCGCTGCGCAAGACGCGGCCGTTTGAGGAACCGGCGGCGCCGCTTGACGGCCAGGTGTATGCGCTGAACGCAGAGCTGGCGGAGTGGGCGTTTGGACTCACGCGCGGGGTTGCGCTGGCGGATACGGAGAAGCTGCGCGCGGCTCGAAGCCATTTTGATGGTGCGATGGCAGCGCGGGCACCGTTTGTGACGATGGGCGACGAGATTTCTTCGTCGACGTACTGGCATGGAAAGCGGATGGATGCGTGGGCGACGCAGTGGGTTAGCTACTTTACCGGCGGCAAGGGCACGTTTGTCACAACGGCGATGGAGGATACCGGAACACTGCTGGCGTTGAAGAATCTGAGCCGTGCGGGGCGCGTGGACTGGGAGCGCGTGATGGTGCTGCGCACGGTGAGCAACTTTGACCAGCAGCCGCACGGCATGAGCGCGGCCGAGAGCCTGGCGCAGCAGCGGGTGGGGACCTACAGCGCCTATCTTCCCTCGCTGGAGGCGGCTTATACTGTGGGCCACACGGTGGTCCGGGAGTTACTGGACGGCTGGTCGCGATACAGGAAAGCAACGTTCACGAGCGAGATACCTTCTACCATCAAGACTCAGTGATGACTGTGCGTGATCTGTTTCGCCACAATGTCACAAGACGACGTGGCCTTCCTGATGTAGGTTTCCACGCGCCTTGGCAGAGCACAACACAATGAGGGCCGCTTTCCCATGATGACCGCAATCGTCATTGCTTTCATCGGCGCACTGGTCTTTGGCGCGCATCTGTTTGTGGGGATGTTTGCCAAGACGCGTGTGCCGGATGTGCTCCTGCTGATTGTGATCGGACTGGTGCTGGGCCCGGTCGCGCACCTGGTGACGCAGGCAGAGTTCGGCAAGGTGGGGCCGGTGTTCACCACGGTGACGCTGGTCTTCATCCTGTTTGAGAGCGGGACCGAGCTACAGATTCACACGCTGCGGACGGCGCTGAAGGGCACGTTCATTCTGGCGACACTGAACTTCGTGGTGACGGCCTGCGTGGTGGCGTTGGCCGCGTGGAGGCTGGGGCATCTGGGCGTGATGCGTTCGCTGATGATGGGCTCGGTTCTGGGTGGGATTTCACCGGCGGTGGTGATTCCGCTCTCGGCGCAACTGAAGATGAGCCGTCATTCACAGGCGATTCTCTTTCTGGAATCTGCAGTGGGCGATGTGTTTTCCATCGTTGTCGCGCTGGCGCTGCTGGATGGAATGCACGCAGGCAATGTGCGCGTGGGGCCGTTGATTGGTTCGCTGCTGAGTTCGTTCCTTTTTGCAGCGGTTCTTGGCGCGCTGGGCGCGGTGTTGTGGTCGAACCTGCTGAGCCGGATGCGCACGCTGCAGAACAGCATGTTTACCACGGCTGCATTTGTGTTTCTGATCTTCGGCGTGACGGAGATGCTGGGATACAGCGGGGCGATTGCGGCGCTGGTGTTCGGCATCGGGTTAGGCAACGTGACGTGGCACGGCGGGCTGCTGGCGAAGAGGTTCCCGGCGCTGGCGCCTGTGGGATTGAACGAGCGCGAGAAGACCTTCTTTGGGGAGATTGTGTTTCTGCTGAAGACGTTCTTCTTTGTCTACATCGGGCTTTCGATCGAAGTGCGAAATGTTGAGTGGATCACCTTCGGCCTTACGGTGGCGCTGCTCATGTTCGCGCTGCGGATCGCCATTGTGCGATTCGGTGTGCACAAGACAACGCCGCGCGGGGATGCGTGCCGGATGGCGGTGATGGCGCCGCGCGGGCTGGCCGCCGCGGTGCTGGCCTCGCTGCCACTGCAGCAGGGCATTGCAGGCGGCGACCTGATCCAGAACAGCACGTATGCGGTGGTGCTGTTCAGCATCATGTTTACGGCCGTGCTCGTGTTCCTGCAGGACAAGACGTTTGTGGGCGCAATCTACCGGTGGATCTTTACGGGCTATGCGGCGGACGCGCCGGAGAAGTCTGTCGTGCGCGTGCACAGCGAGCAGGCTTCAGAAACCGTGAGAGCCGGCGCGGAGTGATGCGCCAGCAGCGGGAGCAACGCGACGGGGCGGGCGCATCGGCTACCATAACCGGGTGATGGACGAGCGGCAACACCTTCCTATTCTTCTGGTCCACGGGGGCGCGTGGGCGATTCCCGAAGAGGCAAAGGCGGCGCATGAAGCGGGTGTGCGCGCGGCGCTGGAGGCGGGCTACGCAGTGCTGGAGCGCGGCGGGATGGCGCTGGATGCCGTGGAGGCCGCGGTGACGGTGCTCGAAGACGATCCCACATTCGACGCGGGGCGCGGCAGCTTTTTGACCTCGGACGGCCGTGTGCAACTGGACGCGCTGCTGATGGACGGCGGACGAATGAAGGCCGGCGGCGTGGCCTGCGTGGAGCGGCTGCGGAATCCGATTCAGGCGGCAAGACTGGTGCTGGAGCAGAGTCCGCATGTGTACTTTGTCGGCGCGGGCGCGGAGGAGTTTGCACGCTCGCACGGGATGAAGCTGATCGACAACAGCGAGCTGGTGCTGGAGCGCGAACGCGAGCGGCTGGCGCAGGCGCAGCAGCGCGCGGCGGCGGGGCTGGCGGACGATACATTCAGCGGCGAGCCGGATGACAAGAGCCCGGAGACGGCGGTGGGAATGCTTTCGCACGACACGGTGGGCGCGGTGGCGCTGGATGCAGCGGGGAATCTTGCGGCGGCGACATCCACAGGCGGCACGTTGAACAAGACGCCGGGGCGCGTGGGCGATTCTTCGCTCATCGGGTGCGGCTGCTACGCGGACAATCTGGCGGCGGCGGTGAGTCTGACCGGATGGGGCGAGCCGATTATGAAGCTGGTGCTGGGCAAGTGGGCGACGGACCGCGTGGCCGCGGGCACGGCGCCGGAGATGGCGGCGCAGGAGGCGATTGAGTATCTCTACAACCGGCTGGGCGGGCACGGAGGCATGATTCTGCTGGGGCCGGACGGGCGCTTCGGGCTGGCGCACAACACACCGGCGATGGCCTGGGGCGTGGCGACTCCGGCTGGGATGCGGACCGGGATGAGGGTTGAGGGATGCTGATTCTTGCTTCTGCCTCGCCGCGACGGCGGGAGTTGCTGGCGCAGGCGGGATTCACCTTTGAGGTGCGGCCTGCCCATGTGAATGAAGACCCGAAGCCCGGCGAAGATGCGATCGCATACGTGACGCGGCTCGCGCGCGAGAAGGCGCAGGCAGTGTTCGATGCGGCGGGCGACGCAGGGGCCGTGGTGCTGGGCGCGGATACGACAGTTGAGGTGGACAGGCAGATTCTTGCCAAACCAGAGAGTGCGGCGGATGCGGAGCGGATGCTGCGCCTGCTGAGCGGGCGCACGCATCGCGTGATGACCGGCGTGGCTGTGGTGACGAAGGACCGCGCCGAGGTGGCTGCCGAGGTGACGGGCGTGCGCTTTGTGACGCTGAGCGACGCGGAGATTGCGGCATACGTAGCCACTGGCGAGCCGATGGACAAGGCCGGGGCGTATGCGATCCAGGGGCGCGCGGGTCGATGGATTCCGCGGGTGGAAGGCTGCTACTTCAACGTGGTGGGGCTGCCGCTGGCGCTGGTGACGACGATGCTGGAGTCCGTGCAAGCGGCAACGGCACAGGCGGAATGAGCGCGCGCCGCCGGGCTATCGCCAGACCGCCAGCAGGACGCTGACCGCCACGAGGCCGATGAGCCAGTAGCCGCCGTTGATCGCGAAGTAGCGAAACGGGCGGCCCTCGTAGATGCGCTGGGGATAGAGCGGCGCGAGGACAAAGCCAATCCACATGAGGACGCCGATGAAGACACCCCAGCCGGCGCTGTCTGCACCGGACCACCCGATGATGTGCGCGAGAACGAATGCCAGGAGCAGGTCGCCGATGAAGGAGGCGATCATGCCGTGGACGACCCCTTTGGGCTTCTCGCCCATCTTGCGGCCGACAATCTCAACCCATGGCTTGGCGAAGAGCAACGGCGAGTACCAGACGGCGCCGAGGAGCCAGAGGAAGACGGCGGAGATGAAAATGGGCAGGTGGTTGAAGTGAAGATGATGCATCGCGGGAGCTCCATTGCGAGGCTTGGCGCTTGCAGAGAGACGGGGGAAAAGGGTCGCAGCGCTGCAAGCAGTTGACTCCGGCGGCGAGGGACTGTCAAGCAATTGAAGATGAAAACGATCATCCCATCCGGGGAGCGCATGAGTGAGGCGCTGTGCGCTGCGGATGGGATGCCGGTGTGGTGCTGGATTGCGACGCGGCTAGACGAGCTTGGCGTCGAGGGCGATTTCAGTATTGTTGGCGAAGAGCTTGGAGATGGGGCAGCCGACCTTGGCGTTGCCGGCGGCCTTGTCAAAGGCTTCCTTGGTGGCGCCGGGAACCGAGGCGGTGGTGGTGAGGGCGATCTTGGTGACTGCGAATCCGGCGTCGGTCTTGGCGAGGGTGACGGCGGCGTGGGTCTCGATCTTTGTGGGTGTCAGGCCGGCCTCGCCGAGCTGCGCGCCCAGGGCCATGGAAAAGCAGCTGGCGTGCGCTGCCGCGATGAGTTCCTCGGGTGTGGTGCCGCTGGCGGCGCCTTCAAAACGGGTGGCGAACGAATAGTTCGCGTTGCTGAGCACGCCCGTTGCGGTGGAGATAGTGCCCTTGCCTTCCTTGAGTGAACCTGTCCAAACCGCACTTGCCTTGCTTGCCATATATCCTCCTTGGGTTCCGGAATCCGGGGTTACGTTTTCAGGGTTTGCACGCGCTGCCAGAGGGGAAGCACGGGCGGCGCTTAAAAAAGAAAGCGTTGATGTCAAAGGCACCTGCCGAGAGATTGCCGGGGCAGACGGCCTGTATCTCTATGCTAATCTCTCTGGCATGCTGCCGCAGAGACCCACGGCATTGGACGCCGATTTTGCCCGGAATTTCTCACAAAGTGGTGCGGCGTGCGCAGCCGAGCCGGCGGTGGAGCATCACTGCCAGATTTGCCCCACCTGCAGCACCCGCCTGACGGGCCACCGGTGCAAGCTGGTGTGCACGCACTGCGGCTACTACCTGAGCTGCGCGGACTACTACTGACAGGCACGGGCGCGGAGAGCGCAGAGCAGCAGTTCGGCGCGGTGTGTCCGGTTGGACCTAAGGCACAGTCAAGGCAGGGACCTGGATGCCTTCCAGCGGCGGGCGCATCAGGTGGGCGCGTGTGAGCACCTTGCGGGTGAGGCCAGTGAGGGCCAGGGATGTGATCTCAGCCTGCGGGACCCAGCGCCGTTCGCCCTGCGGGCGGGTGAGCGAGTCGACCTCTTCTGCAAGCACGGTGCGGACGCGGACGTAGTAGTTCACGCGCATGATGGCGTGGCGCAACGTCATGCGCAACGATGCTTCGGGCACGGTGGGGTCGGTGAGCGTGGGGAGCTGCCAGAGGCCCGGCATCACGCTGCGCGTGTCTGGTCGCTGCTCGAGAAGGATCTCGAGGTGGTGCGGGCCGGGATAGGACGAGGTGCGGACGGCGAGTGCGCAACCGAATTCGGTGCTGAGCATGGCCGGACGCGGAGCGGTCTGATGCTCGCCGCGCGTGGAGCAGTCCACGGCCACGGGGCAGATGATGCACTGGGGCGAGCGGGGTGTGCAGACGGTGGCGCCGAGTTCCATGAGCGCCTGGTTGAAGTCGCCCGGCCGCGATGCGGGGATGATGCGGTCGACCAGCGTGGTGATGGAACGGCGGAGGCGCGATGCGCTGGAACGGGTGATGGCCGGCCAGTCCTGCACGCGGCAGAAGACACGCTCGACATTGCCGTCCACCACGCCGATGACCTGGCCGAAGGCGATGCTGGCGATGGCCGCAGCAGTATAGGCTCCGATGCCGGGCAGCAGCCGCAACTGATCTGCGGTGGCGGGAAGAGCCCCATTGTAGTGCTCGACGACATATTGCGCTGCTTTGTGGAGCATGCGCGCGCGGCGGTAGTAGCCAAGGCCGCTCCAGAGGGCCAGAACGTCCTGCTCGGGCGCGAGCGCGAGGGCCAGCAGGCTGGGGAAGCGATCGAGGAACTGCAGATACCGCTCAATGACCACGGCGACGCGCGTCTGCTGGAGCATAATCTCCGAGACCCAGATGGCATAGGGATCCCGGCTGCTGCGCCAGGGCAGGTCGCGCTGGTGCGCGTCGTACCAGTCGAGCAGCATGCGGCCGAACCGCGCAGCGGATTCCGGATCCTTTTCCGGATCGATCATGAGCCAAGAGTAAGCCATGAACAAGGTTGAAGGCGAGGGTCCGGAGGTCCCACAAAAGAGGCATGAAGATGTATCCCACGGATGGGTCATTCCCTTCGTAATCTCACGCAACGTTCTTTCACCGGCGCAAGTAACTTCCCGTGGTAACCTCGCCTCACATTCAGCTCAATAGAGTTGGAACCCTGCCGATAAAGAGGTCAGCGGCCGTAGTGCCGTTGCGAGGCAGGCATGGGAAGCGGGTTGCGGCACGCGTCTGAGGCACGTGCGTAAGGAGGCCAGAAAGTGATGCACTTCCATAGACTTAGATATCTTGGAGCGGCTGTTTTCCTTCTGCCCGCGGCGCTGATGGCGCAGTTTTCGAGCACCGCCAACACGTTTGACGAGCTGGCGACAGCCGGCGCAGTCTCGCGCGGTGGACCGGCGGTGCAGGTGAGCGATGAGTCGGGGCGGCCCTTCTCGCGCTACGCGATCGGTGTCGCCATTTCGCCGATGGGGCCTGGCGGGGAGCTGACGGCCTACATCAACAACCACGTGAATGTGCGCGCTTCGGGCAATGCCTTCAGCTACTCCACCACCTTTACGACGAATGGCTTTCCGGCAACCGCATCGTTGAATATGGCTTCCGCCCGGGTTTCGGGCGATATCTATCCCTTCCATCTTGGATTCCGAATCAGCCCCGGCATAATGATGTACAACGGCAACGAGCTGACCGCGTCCTCTTCGCTGAACGGAGGAGCCAGCTTCACGCTGAATGGAAACACGTACTACTCAGCGACGGCCAATCCGCTGACCGGGGCGACGCCTCTGTCGGCGAACGCGCTGCTGGGGCTTCACACGAACAACCCGGCCTTTACCTTGACGACGGGATGGGGCAATACGATTCCGCGCAAAGGACACTGGTCGTTTCCCTTTGAGGTGGGCGCTGCGTTTATCGGGTCGCCCGCTGTGAATGTGAATCTGGCCGGATGGGCGTGCACGGACGCGGCGCAAACGCAGTGCGCCAACATGGCCAGCACAACGAACCCAATTGCGCAGCAGATTCAAAGCGACCTGAATACCCAGATCGGAAGATGGAAGAACGACCTCGATCCGCTGCAGACATTTCCCATTCTGTCGTTTGGAGTGGCGTACAGCTTCAGCCCCAGTGGAGTGGTTCACTAAGACGGAGGGCGAGCTGCATGCCAGAAAGGGCCGCAGGGAGAGCTGCGGCCCTTAGTATTTTTGCGTCGAAAAACAGAGCAGGTCTGACTTAGAAGCGGTAGCCGGGCTTGAGTTCGCAGCGATAGACGGTGGACTTTTCGGCTTCGGCATTGGTGCGCATCACGCAGTCAGCCCAACTGAGATAGAGCTCCGGGCCGAGGGGAAAGACCATCGGCGATCCGTTCACGTCCGCTTCAATACTGGCACCTTCTTCGCTCGCGGGGAGAGTGAAGGTGAGGGTGCGCTCGTAGAGGACCGGGTAGGAGTGGCGCTCTCCGCCGCTGAGAGTGGCGTGGAAGACCTCGGCCTCGAGCAGGAAGGTTGCCGTATCGGCCCATGCGATGGCAGAGGCGGTGACAGTGCGGCCACCGTTGACAAAGCCGGCGGAGTCAATGTGGGTAAAGGGGCAGGCGCCGGCGATGCACGAGGCGCGCACATTGCGGAACTCATTGCCGGAGCCCGCATCCATGGTGACGGCTCCGCTGGAGGCTTTCCACTGGCCGTCGGGCGAGCAGGGCGACTGCTGACGGCAGGGCTCGCTGCCGTGGTGGACCACTTCAAAGGTGCGGACGGCGCTGCCGATGTTCTCATCTCTGCGGGTGTTGACGGTGTAGCGGACGCGGATGTTCGAGAGAACAGTGACGGGCGCGGACGGGTTGGGGTTGACCGGCTGGGCGATGGGAACGAGTTCAGCGACGGCGAGCTGGCCGCTGCCGGGGCGCAGGTGGAGCTGCGTCTGCATCTGCAGAGGCTGGTAGCCGGGGGCGGTGAAGCGGAGATCGATGGTGCGGCGTGGCACGAGGCCGGGGCGGAAGGTCAGCGCGAAGTAGCCGGAGGCGTCGGACTGGGCGGTGACGGAGCGGGCGCCGTCGGTGGCGGTGATGAGCGCGCCGGAGATGGGCAACTCATTGCGCGCAATTGCGTCGTGGCGGATGACGGCGCCCTGGATGCTGAGGGCGAGCGGCGTCCAGTGCCTCTGGTGGAGGATGACGGCGGCGACCGCAGCGACCATGAGCACCACGATGCCCGCAAGAGCGGGAACTGCTTTTTCGTTCATCGGTGACGACCCTGCCTGTAGGCTATTGTCGCGCGTTGGGTGAGCTGGTTCCAATGGAGAATGGCGGCGGGAAGGTGAGAGGTCTTGTGAAAGCGGGAGTAACGCAGAGAACTAGCGGCAGGATCGAGGAGGCGTTTCATTTTCCCGCGGGTTAATCGGCAAGCATTGGGGACTGCGT
>JAGWML010000120.1 GCA_028873155.1 Acidobacteriota bacterium | reverse complement strand
ATCAAACCCGCATCTATACTGATAGATATGCCGAAGTACTCTATCGTCGTTCCTTTTCATAACGAAGAGGAAAACGTCACAGTCATGTATGCCCGCCTGAAACAGGTGATGGAACAGGTGGGAGATAGTTTTGAGCTGGTGCTCGTCGATGACGGCTCCAGTGACCGCACCTACAAGCTGCTGGAAGAGATTGCCGCCGTCGACAGCCGCGTGCTCGTTGTCAAGCTGCGCCGCAACTTTGGGCAGACCTCTGCGCTGGCCGCGGGTTTTGACCACGCCTCGGGCGAGTACATCTTTGCGATGGACGGCGACCTGCAGCACGACCCGAACGAGATTCCCAACTTCATCGAGAAGCTTGAAGAGGGCTACGACGTCGTCTCCGGCTGGCGCAAGGATCGCATCGACAACTTCGTGATGCGCCGCATACCTTCCCGCTGCGCGAACTGGCTGATGGCCAAGCTTTCCGGCGTTGACATCCACGACTTCGGCACCACTTTCAAGGGCTATCGCCGCGAAGTGATCACCAACATTCCACTCTACGGCGAGATGCATCGCTTCATCCCGGCGCTGGCAAGCTGGTACGGCGCGTCCATCTGCGAGATTCCGATCAAGAATGTGAACCGCGAGCGCGGCAAGAGCCACTACGGCATCGGCCGCACCTTCCGCGTCTTCTTCGATCTGCTCACGATTCGCTTCCTGCTCAAGTACATGACCCGGCCGCTGCACTTCTTCGGCACCTTCGGCGCGCTGGGCATCCTCTTTGGCAGCGTAGTCTCTGTGGCGCTGCTCGGATTGAAGATCGTAAATCCGAGCCAGAACGTGATGGATCAGCATGGGCCGCTCTTCGTGATCGCCGGTGTACTGATTCTTGCAGGCATACAGATGCTTGCCATCGGCCTGCTGGGCGAGCTGCAGGTGCGTCACTACTACACCACGCAGCACCGCGCACCGTACGCGATTGACCGGCTTGTCCGCCTGCGCAGCCCCGAGGAGCCGAGCCTGCTCTCCGGTGGGAAAGACGGTTTCTAGGCTTCTATCAAAAGGTTCGCTTCACACAAGCCCCGCCGCTCGGTGGGGCTTTTTATTTCGCCGCCCCGCGGTGTGAGAGAGATGAATCACGCGTGAAGTCCTTGCAGGAACGTGCCCTGCGGGTGCATTCTTGCCGTGTCATGAAAGCAATCCAGATTGAAGCCACAGGCGGGCCAGAGGTGCTGCATCTGGCCGATTTGCCCATTCCAGAGCCGGGTCCGGGGCAGGTGCTGATTCGCGTGGAAGCGGTCGGCGTCAACTACATCGAGATCTACTTCCGCAAAGGCGTCTACAAGGCAACGATGCCGTTGATTCCCGGAAGTGAAGCCTCAGGCACGGTGGAGAAGCTCGGTCACGGCGTTACCGGTTTTGACGAGGGCGACCTGGTGGCCTCTGTCAGCGTGCTTGGCAGCTATGCCGAATATGCGCTCGTTCCGGCGGCGCAGCTCATCAAGGTGCCGTCGCGCCTCACTCCGGAGCAGGCTGCTGCGGCGATGTTACAGGGCATGACCGCGCACTATCTTGCGTATTCCACCTATCCGCTCAAGGCGGGCGAGACTGCTCTGGTGCACGCAGCTGCGGGCGGCGTGGGTCTGCTGCTCACGCAGATGGCGTCACGGCTGGGTGCGCGCGTGATCGCGACCGTTTCAACAAAGGAGAAGGCGGAGCTGGCACAAGAGGCGGGCGCCAAGGACGTGATTCTTTACACGGAACAGGACTTTGAGGTCGAGGTGAAGCGGCTCACCGGCGGCAAGGGCGTCGATGTGGTCTATGACTCCGTGGGGAAGACCACCTTCGACAAGAGCCTCAACTGCCTGCGGCCACGGGGGCTGCTGGCGCTCTTTGGCGCCTCCAGCGGGCCGGTGCCGCCGCTCGATCTGATTCAGCTCAGCAGCAAAGGCTCGCTGTACATTACGCGGCCTACGCTCTGGCACTACGTGGCCACCCGCACCGAACTGGAATGGCGCGCGGGCAAAGTGCTGGACTGGGCTGCGACGGGCGAGCTGAAGCTGCGCACCGAGCACATGTATCCACTCGCCGAGGCTGCGCAGGCCCAGACCGATATGGAAGGGCGCAAGACGACGGGAAAAATCCTGCTGGAGCCGTGAAGACAGGGACCAGGGACAAGGGAGCAGGGATAACAGACAGACTGTGGACGCGAACGCAACCCCCATTCAGATTGCACCGGGTGACCGTGTCTTTGTCCTTACGGGCGCGGGCATCAGCGCGGAGAGTGGATTGCCGACCTTTCGCGCGGAAGACGGGCTTTGGGCGGGCTATCGCGTGGAGGATGTCTGTACGCCGGATGCATGGCAGCGGAATCCAGCCGAGGTGTGGGCCTTTTATTCGGGTCGACGCGCGCAGGGCGCACAAGCGCAGCCAAATCCCGCGCACTACGCATTGGCGAAGCTCGAAGCGGAGCTTGGCGAGCGATTCTTTCTCTGCACGCAAAATGTGGATGACCTGCACGAGCGAGCCGGCTCCGTGCGGCTGGTGCACATGCACGGTGAGCTGGCCAAGTCCCGTTGTGAGCGCGACTGCGGGCGCGACCCGGTGGAGGATCACGCAATCTACGCGAGCCTGGCCGATGTGCCGCGCTGCCCTTGTGGCGGACGCATGCGCCCGCACATTGTCTTCTTTGGCGAGGTTCCTCTGGAGATGGACCGCATTCAGGACGAGATTGCGCGAGCCACGCTGATGCTCGTGGTGGGCACATCAGGATCGGTCTATCCCGCGGCGAGCTTCGTCCATTGGGCGCGCCAGCAAGGGGCACGCTCGGTGTACATTGGTCCGGAGACGCCGCTGAATGCCGCAGGGTTCACGCAGGTGGTGGAAGGCAAGGCCGGCGAAGTGATGCCCGGTCTGTTCAGGGCGCAGCGTTAGCAATCTGCACCTATCCGGCTTCCATCTGCAATCTCAGAAGTGAAACCGATAACGCATCTCCGCCATGTACATCCGCGGATCGTTATAGTGGAATCCGCCCAGCGTGATGGAGTTGTCCATCAACACGCGGTGATTGGTTACATTCACCACGCTGCCAGAGAGCTTCCAGCGTTCGCCCAACTTACGCCCCGCCGACACATCGAACGTCGTATGCGCGGGAAGATAAGGCCCGTTGTAAGGACCGATATTTGCGCCTGCGAGTCCATTCGTGAAGCCCGAGCCGTAGTACACATTCGTGGCGAACCAGACGCCAAAGGGAAGGTCGGTTGTGAAGCCCGTGTTCAGAGTGTTGCGCTGATCGTGGTCGAGCGGCACGTAATTCGGACCGAGGCTGCACGCAGGGTCGCCGGGATTGCTGCACGTGAATCCGCCAATCACGTTTCCACGCTGTTGGGCCAGCTGGTTGGAATACGCCAGGTGGAACTGGCCCAGATGCGCGAGCTGAGGCGAGCGGATCGCGAGTTCCCATGCCTGGATAAGCGCTCCATCCACAGCAATCGGAAAGTAGATGTTGGATTCGCCTACGTTGGCGTGATCGAGATAATTGTTGGCCCGCGTCTCAAACGTGTCCGCATCCACCAGCCATCCCTTCCAGGGAATCTGCACGCCGAACTGGTGTTCTTCATCGCGCTCGGAGGGCAACGGCACAAAGGCATTCTGTCCTGGCTGGACTGCCGCATAATTCAGGAATGCGCTCGAAACAGTGACCACCGGCGCGGGCTGAAAGAAGTGGCCGTAGAAGCCGCGCAAGACCCAGTGCAGGCGGGGAATCTCGACTGTTGCACCGATGCGCGGATAGGCTGCGGTTTCCGTATAGCCTCCGTGATCGTTTGAAACGCGCATGCCGCCGAGCAGCGTGACCCAGCGGCCCACACGCAGATGATCGGAGAAGTGAAACTCGACAATGCCAGCGTTTGCCATGGCGTTGCTGTTCGGCACGGTTACGGCGGGCGCACCCAGGCTGTTCATGCGCAGTCCGTAGAGGTCGCTTTCATGCTGGAAAAACGAATAGACGCCGCCAGCGAAGCTGTTGGGGCCTGCGTCGGCGTGCAGATCCGCCTGTAACCCGGTGTAGGTTGAGCTTTGATGCCAGGTAGTTGCAACCGGGGTGTCGGTCGGGCGCGGATCGTAGGCGGCCTGGTTGAAGTGGAAGAATGGCGCAACTTGCAGCTGCGCGGAGGGTGACAGCGTGCGCACCCAGTCGATGAGGACGAAGGCGTCGCGCTCTGTCTGCCCGTCGCGCAGTCCATAGGAGTTGTAGTAGTTCGATGCCTGCTCCCAGTCGTTGGGATTCGGGTCATAGGGGACCTGAAAAAAATCCTGCCGGAGCTGCGCGTCGAGCCGCAACTGGTCCTTCGATGTCTGGTTGCGAATGAGAGAAAGAAAGCCGCTCTCGGAGTTGGTCGCGTCGTGGTCGATGCCGGCAACGGGCGTCTCCAGCCCGTAATTGGAGCGAGAACCGGAGAGGCTTGTGTACCAGGCCGTGCGCGCGCTGTGATCGCCAAGCGAGAGCTGCGATTCGCCGAAGTACAGATTGCCGCCGGAGAGCAAGAACTCGCCTTCGCGTTCGCGCTCAAAGCCATTGCGCGGCAGCACGTTGAAGACGCCATAGGTGCGGTCGCCGATATCGGACGCATAGCTGCCGCGCTGCGTCTCAAGCTGGTCGATGTCCTTGGGGTCAATCTGCGGGCCGACGTTGGTATCAATCTTGGTGTTGGGAATCGAGACGCCATCAATCAGCCAGTCCGTCTGATGACCGCCGCGAATATGAAGCATGTTGTGCGTCATGTATGCGCCGGGCACAAAATCGGTGATCATCTCCATGCCGAGCGTGCGATCTGCGCCGGGCGTCTGCTCAATCTGCTGGCGCGTGATGAGCATGGTGGGCGTGACTGAGTCGGTTGCGACGGTGTCGGCTTGCGCTTGCACCACGATGCTCTGCGCCGTCGCGGCAAGTTCGAGCGGAATGTGCAGAACCGGATTTGTGCCGGAGGCGACTGTCATGGGCTGTGAGAAATCCGCAAAGCCCGGCGCCGTAACGTTCAAGCGATAGACGCCGATGGGGACCTGTGGCAGCGAGAACTCTCCCTGGGCATCTGTGACTGCGTGCAGCGTGAAGTCAGAGCTGGCAGCCTGCAGGGTAAGTGCAGCGCCCGAGATGGGCCGATGCTCCGGATCGTGCACGACTCCTTGCAATGTGGCAAAGACCGTTGCCCATGAGGCAGCGGCGAGAAAAAAGACGGATGCAGCGATGAAGCGAACCAGGGACATTCCACTCTCGACGTGCGATTGGTTCAGTGGCGCGCGCCCAGGCATGCGCGATGATGCAGGCAGGGTGTGCCACGGACAAACAGATTGAACGCGCACCGGTTGAGGCGTGTTCAGAAAATGGGGCGGTGTCAGAGCGGGATCGTGGGCGGGGGGCTTCTGCCGCTGCGATTCAGCCGGACTGCATCTCGCATCAACAAAGCATTCGCGATCATTGAGTGTCGATACGTGTGCGGCGAAGACGATGCAGGCGAGGACGCGGCCAGCGCAACGGTGGAAGCGCTGGGAGCGGCGGTTCCTTTCGGGAACATGGGGCAATGGGAGGGCGCGGTGAACGTGGGTGTTCTGCCGGGCGCCGAAGCGGGCAACTGAGCGCGCATCGCATCGGCCATTGCGCAGTGGTGAGAGCCGTGACGGCGGCAGCAGGCGGGCAGGTGCGACGCATCGCTGGCCTGGAGGGTTGCGGTGAGCGGACCCAGGCCAAACAGAAACATCAGCAGCAGTGCCAGCGTACGTTGCATGCTTCTCTGATCCTACAGCAGGCGAGCATGAACGAGCAGGCAGCATACCCGGAACGGTGCGGCGCGGAAAGACGCTCAGGTATCATCGTCCTATTGCAGGTTTCTTGAATCTCCAAAAGGAATTGACAGTGACAGACAAGAAGGCTTCCCACAAGTCCTCCGTTGCGAGCGGGCAGGTGTCCCGGCGGAGGCAGCCGTTGCGGATTGCGCTGTTTGGCTTTGGAACCGTTGGCAGTTCGGTTGCGCGCATTCTGGCGGAGTCGAAGCCTGAAGGGCTTGAACTGACGCATATCTTTAACCGCGGCGTGGCGCGCAAGCGTGTGAACTGGGTACCGGCAGGCGTGACGTGGAGCGAAGACGCGGAGGCCGTGCTGCGTTCGGATGCCGATGTAATTGTGGAGTTGGCCGGGGGGCTTGACCCGGCGGGAACCTGGGTTCGCCGCGCTCTTGAAGCCGGCAAGAGCGTGGTGACGGCGAACAAAAAGCTCATCGCCTATCACGGAGTGGAACTGGAACGGCTCGCAGCGGAGAAGGGCGGCCACTTGAAGTACGGCGCGGCGGTTGCGGGTGGAATCCCGGTGATTCCCGGCCTCGAACAGGGACTTGCCGGTGACCGCATCACGCGCATGGAAGGGATTCTGAACGGCACATGCAACTTCATCCTGAGCAAGATGGAGGGTGGCGCCGACTATGCGCCGGTGCTGGCGGAAGCGCAGGCAAAAGGATATGCCGAAGCCGACCCGACGGAAGATGTGGGCGGCTTGGATGCGCGCGCGAAGCTCGCCATCCTGATGCGCCTGGCGATGCGCGTGGTTGTGGACCCCGACGAGATTACGCCCAAGCCGATCACGGCTGTGGGTGCGGTGGACTTCAGCTATGCGCGCGATCTGAGCTGCACGATTCGCCAGGTGGCGCGTGCCGAGGAATCAGACGGCGTGGTTGCGGCCACGGTGGGGCCGATGCTCGTGGATCTCAGGTCGCCGCTCGCGTGGTCGCGCGGCACGGAAAATATGGTCATTCTGACCGGTCACTACGGCGGCGACGTGGTCTTTTCGGGGCACGGCGCGGGCGGACATCCGACCGCCGTGGCGGTGGTCAGCGACCTTCTGGCGCTCGCGCATGGTTCGCGGCGAGTCGAGATTCCCTCGGTTCCAGCGAAGATTGGCGCCGAGTTCGAACTGCCGCACTATATCCGCTTTCTCGTGAAGGACCGTCCCGGCATCGTCGCAGAGATTACAGGTGCGCTGGCGCGAGAGGCCATCAACATTCGGGCGATTGTGCAGAAGCCGGGTTACCCTGCTGCCGCGCTGCCGTTCGTCGTCACGGTCGAGCCGTGCAAGTCTTCCGCGTTGAAGCGCGCGCTGACAGAGATCGGCAAGATGGATTGCCTGCTCGAACAGCCACTGGATCTGCAGATGCTGGAATAGCGCGGACTGGACGGATGACGCGGGCGAAGAAATTGGAGGTCAGTCGGTGATCGACACAATCTATCGGTGTGAAATCTGCGGAGAAGAGAGCGACGATCCGGTGCGCTGGATTGTGATTCACTGCAGCAGTACGCAGTTGACCGTGTACAAGTGGACGAAAGAATCGGCGGATGCGCCGGGCGCGCGCCACTATTGCGGCGAAGCCCACGCGCAGGTGTACATCAGCCGCTGGTTCCAGTCGTACTGCGGCTAGACCGCCGCAGAATCACTTTGCGGATGGCGGTGGTCCACTGGACTCGCGAACAACAAACTCCGGAGCGATGACGATCTCGGAGAGATGGCCGTTGTCCTGCCGGTTGATGCGCTCCAGCAGCACCTGAGCGCCGCGCTTTCCCATCTCCATCAGCGGCTGGCGCACGGTGGTGAGGGAAGGCGTGTAGTAGGCGGCTGAGAGAATGTCGTCGAATCCGACGACCGATACATTGCCTGGAACCGCAAGCCCCACATCTTTGAGAGCGCGGATGGCGCCGATGGCTGCGATGTCATTGAAGCAGAAGATAGCAGTGAAGTCGCGCGTTTTCTCGAGCAGCGCCTGCATGGATTTGTAACCGATTTCGGGCGCCATGGGATGATGACCGGTCTTCATGGACCAGCTTGAATCGTCGATGCGCGCGACGTGCGCGGGGTCGATGCGCAGTCCCATTTCGCGCGTGACCTTTTGAATGCTCTCCCAGCGATACTCGGAATCCGGGATGGCGCGCGGACCGCGCATGAAGGCAATGCGTCGATGGCCAAGATCATAGAGATGCTTCAGCGCCTGCTCGACTGCTTTGTGGTGATCGAGAACGATATTGGTGACGCCCTCGGCGCGGCTGTGCGCGGAGATGGCGACCACCGGCACGGGCACTTCGATGTGGTCCGAGGGCGTGTTGAGCAGCAGGAAGCCGTCCACGGCGCGCTCCACCAGCATGCGCGGATACTGCTCCATGAGTTCGCGCTGCCACTCATGGCAAGCGGTGAAGTAGAAGTAGTGGGCGCTGGTCAGCTCCTGCACAACGCCGCTCATGACGCGGGTAAAGTAGCCCTCGCTCAGGTCGGGCGCGAGCACGCCGACGCTCATTGACCGGCTCTGGCGCAGCGAGCGCGCAAAGTAATTGGGGCGGTAGTTCAGCCGCCGCGCCGCCTCAATCACGCGGTCGCGAGTCTCCTGCGGGATGGACTTTGCCGAAGGTGAGTTATTCAGAACGAGCGAAACGGTGGTCTGCGAGAGCTCAAGGTGCTCGGCGAGCATTCTGAGGTTGACGTGTCCCGGCGGCGTTGAAGACTTGCCCTTTGCCATGTTGGAGTTGTAACACGTTTATCACGGAACGGGAAACAGCGTTTCTCCTGCAATAACTCGATTTTCCATTTGTTCGGAGAGAAGCGGCCGGCCAGTCAGGCTGCTGGTTGAATCGCATACTGGCCGGTCATTTTGTCAATGCGCTTCGATATGGTTCGCTCCAGCGTGCAAAGGCTGGCTGTTTCCGTGCCAGACAAACATTCCGCTCAGTCCCTCAGGCAGGGTGATGGTCGCATCCAGGCCGCTCCCGTGCGTGTGGTACTCCAACTGGATGTTGCCGGCGGGATGCGGAAATGTGGCGCTGAGCGCGGGCAGCGATCCGAGATGGGGCGCGATGCGAACGGTTGCGAATCCGGGGCTTGCCGGCTCAACGCCCGCCACCAATGTGAGCAGGTCGTAGATGGGGTGCGCCGACCAGGCATGCGAATCCGAGCGGGTTTCCCCGATCGTTTCAGGCCATGTGCTGAAGTGCAGTGGCAACAGCTTGCGCCACGGGTCAATTGCGGTCAGGTAGGCGTCGCCCATTCCCGCATGATCCAGCGCGCGCGCCAGGTAAAAGCGGAAGTAGTAGGACGCGCTCATCACAGCGCCGGACGTGGCTCTGGGGTCGACGGCAAGCAGGTTCTTGAGCACCTCCTGCTGGCGGCCGGCAGGAATCACGTCGTAGAGGACGGC
>JAGWML010000314.1 GCA_028873155.1 Acidobacteriota bacterium | reverse complement strand
GAGATCAACCGTGGCGCGCCCGAGCGCGACAACTTCGCCCGCGTCGGCGAAGCTGCGCTGGAGTTCGCGTCCGAGTTGGCCAGTTGAGCCGAGGATGAGGATGCGCGGCTTCGTTGTCACGCGAAAACCTCGGCCGTCGCGAGACGCGCGCCTTTGGCGTCCTTGTCCGACACGATGGCGGCCTGCGCGTCGACGGGCCATGGAATCGCGAGGTCGGGGTCGTTCCAGACGATGGTGCGCTCGCCGGCGGGCGAGTAGAAGTCGGTGACCTTGTAAGCGAAGCCGGCGATCTCGGACAGGACGAGGAAGCCGTGACCGAAGCCTTCGGGAATCCAGAGCATCTGTCCGTTGTCGCCGGTGAGTTCGACGGCGACGTGTTTGCCGAAGTGGGGCGAGCTGCGGCGGAGGTCAACGGCGACATCGAGGACAGCGCCGTGAGTGACGCGGACGAGCTTGCCCTGCGGCTGGATGACCTGATAGTGGATGCCGCGCACGACGTTCTTCTTTGAGAGAGAAAAATTGTCCTGGACCCAGCGGCCGGGCAGGCCTGCATCGGCCATGCCGCGTTCGTGCCAGGTCTCCCAAAAGGCGCCGCGGCTGTCGCGGTAGATGGTTGGCGTGAAGAGCAGGACTCCCGGCAGGGCCGTCTTGGTGACGTTCATCCTTCGAACTCCTCGACGGAAGTGTGCGGCTCATCGCGGAGAGCGAGCAGGTACTGACCGTAGCCGCTCTTGCGGACGGGCTGCGCGAGCTCTTCGAGTTTGGCGAGGTCGATGTAGCCCATGCGGTAGGCGATCTCCTCGGGGCAAGCAATTTTGAGGCCCTGGCGGCGCTCGATGGTCTGGACGAAGAGGCCGGCTTCGATCAGGGAGTCGTGCGTGCCGGTATCGAGCCAGGCCATGCCGCGGCTCATCACCCTGACCTTCAGCGTGCCTTGCTGAAGATACAGCCGGTTGAGGTCGGTAATCTCGAGTTCGCCGCGCGGAGAGGGCTTGAGTGACTGGGCCAGGCGGACGACGTTCGAGTCGTAGAAGTAAAGGCCGGTGACAGCGTAGCGCGAACGGGGCTGTCTGGGCTTTTCTTCGATGCTGATGGCGTGGCCTTTGGCGTCAAACTCGACGACGCCGTAACGCTCCGGATCTGTAACGGGATAGGCGAAGACGACCGAACCGGATTTGACCGTGGCTGCGGACTGCAACTCCTTGGCGAAGGATTGGCCGTAGAAGATGTTGTCGCCGAGGATGAGGGAGCAAGTGTCGTCGCCGATGAACTCGCGGCCGATGAGGAAGGCTTGTGCGAGGCCGTCGGGGCTGGGCTGAACAGCGTATTGCAGGCTGATGCCCCACTGGGAGCCGTCGCCGAGCAGGTCGCGGAAGCGGGGTAGGTCCTGGGGCGTGGAGATGATGAGAATCTCCCGCAAGCCAGCCAGCATGAGCGTGGTCAGCGGGTAGTAGATCATGGGCTTGTCGTAGACCGGAAGCAATTGCTTGGAGACGACGTGCGTGACAGGATAGAGGCGCGTGCCGGAACCTCCGGCAAGAATGATGCCTTTCATGAAGCAGCCCTTTCGCCGTAGTTCTTGCGAATCCACTCAAGGTAGGCGCCGGTGCGCACGCTTTGTACCCAGGCATCCTGTTCGAGATACCATG
>JAGWML010000313.1 GCA_028873155.1 Acidobacteriota bacterium | reverse complement strand
GGCTGGTCCCCCCGCGGCTTGTACGGCGTCACGAGCTGAAAATCCATGTGCGAATTATATCCCGACAAAGGCGAAAATTGAGCGAACAACACAGCGCTTCGCGCCCGCTTTACAGGCGCGCTTCAGTCCCGCAATGCGCAGCCAGAACTCACACATTCCGAGCCGCAGAAATCAGGAACAGGTATACTTACATTTGTGACCACAACCGCCCTGAATTCCACCTCCCCCGGCAGTCAGGCTGGCGCTTCCCCTGAAGAAAAGCGCGTGTTGCTCCTCAAGCCCCGCGGCTTCTGCGCGGGTGTTGTGCGCGCCATCGACATCGTCCGCATCGCCCTCGAAACCTTCGGAGCACCCATCTACGTCCGCCGCGAAATCGTCCACAACCGCTACGTGGTGAATGAGTTGGCCGAGAAGGGCGCCATCTTCGTCCATGAGATAGAAGAGGTCCCCGACGGTGCCCGCGTCATCTACTCTGCCCATGGCGTCTCGCCCGCGGTCCGCGAGTCCAGCAAGGAGCGCCACCTCAAGGTGATTGACGCCACCTGCCCGCTCGTCACCAAGGTCCACATTGAGGCCGTCAAGTTTGCGCAGCAGGGCTATTCGCTCGTCCTCATCGGCCATCGCGACCACGACGAGATCGAAGGCACTCTCGGCGAAGCGCCCAATGTCACGCAAGTTGTCTCCAATGTCGCCGATGTCGAAGCCCTGCAGGTGCCCGATCCAGACCGCGTCGCCTACCTCACGCAGACCACGCTCTCGCTCGACGAGGCCCGCGACATCATCCACGCCCTCAAAAAGAAGTTTCCCAACATTGCCGGGCCGCACTCGCAGGACATCTGCTACGCCACGGAAAATCGTCAGGTGGCCGTCCGCAACGTTGCGCACAATGCCAACCTTGTCCTCGTCGTCGGCTCCACCAACAGTTCCAACTCCAACCGCCTGGTCGAGGTCTCCCGCAATCTCGGCACCGTAGGGTATCTGATTGATAACTACCAGGCCATCAACCCCGACTGGCTCACGGGAGTAACCAACGTCGCCGTCACCGCCGGAGCCTCCGCGCCGGAGATCCTGGTGCAGGGCGTGATCGATTACCTGCGGCAAAACGGCTATTCGCGCGTCGAAGAGGTTGAGGTGATGCCGGAGAATGTGCGCTTCGGTCTGCCGCCGGAGATCATCCAGGCGATTGGCAGCGCAGAGGGCGCACGCTCGGTAGGCGTCCAGTAGGGAATTGGCAACGGTCCGTGCCGGCCACTGGCTCGATGGTTGCCGTTTTCGCCTGTAAAAAGAACCGTTTCCGCGCTCCGGGAATCCTGTAGAGTAGCGGGCAGGCGCGTTTTGTTTCTCGGCCGCTGGCCGCACAAGGCGCGCAGAACTGAGGCATCGCAAATCAGCATGAGTGCAGAGCAGGGAAAGCAAGTCGCGACATCGACCGTTCCTAGATTTGGACGCCTGGATGCAGACCTGGGAGACGTGGACGTTGCCCTCGAGCACGCCCGGGAGCACCTTCTCTCCCTGCAGCATCCTGACGGCCACTGGTGCGGCGAGCTCGAAGCCGACTCCATGCTCGAGGCTGACTACATCTTTCTTCATACCTTGCTTGAAAGCGGTGATCCCGGCCGGCTCCAACGCGCATTCACCGAGATGATGCGTTACCA
>JAGWML010000119.1 GCA_028873155.1 Acidobacteriota bacterium | reverse complement strand
TCCCCACGGCCTGCACCGAGGTCTTGTCGATCTGCACCGCCTCGGTCATCGCTTGCGCAATACCGAACGGCTCCAACGCAACTCCGCACAGCACGATCAGAACAAGGTGAGTGGATCGCATATGAACCTCCCGCACCTGAACCCCGTCCAGTTCAGCAGAATCCACAAGCATGTGCAAGCCCTGCGCACGCCACACCTCCGCGCCGCTCACGTGCTCACCGCCCCGAGCTGCCAAATCCATTCGCTTCCCTTGACGATTCCTCCAGCATCTCCACCACTTCCACCGCGCCCGTCCGCACCGGCACCGGAATCATCTGCGCGATCTTCTCGCCCGCCTGCAACACCACGGCACCTTCGCCCAGGTTCGTCATCAGCACCAGAATCTCGCCGCGATACCCCGCGTCAATCACGCCGCCCGTCGTCGCCACGCCTCGTGCCGCCATCGACGACCGGTCCCGCACCAACAGTCCGAGCCCCTCGCCCGTCCGCGGATCGCGCGCCTCCACCGCAATCCCGGTCCGCACCCGCACCGTCGCCCGCGGCCGCAGCACCGCTCCCTCCAGCGCAAACACGTCGTAGCCCAGATCCTCGCCCGCATGTGCCACCTCCGGCGCACGCGCACCCGCCTCCAGCATCCTCACTCGCAACATATCCCGATGCTACCAGCCGCAACGCGCGGCATCCGGCCGGTTTTTCCGCCCGCAAAAATGGCCGGCCCCGGTGGGTAGATACCCAGCCGGGGCCGATCTCATTTGATTCGGCAGTCGGACCCATAAGCCGAATTCTGTTCTATGCGGTCATTCCTCTAGGCGGCGCGTTACCGCGCGCGCTCATCAGCGACCTACCCGGAGGTTTCGGCAATTCCTCGAGCCGCCTTGGCGCACCGGGCCGGTACGCAGCCGTGCCTGACTCTTAGCACCGGCTTTCCTCCCTATTTGGTCTTGCTCCGTGTGGGGTTTACCCTGCCCGCTCCATCGCTGCAGCGGCGGTGCGCTCTTACCGCACCTTTTCACCCTTACCGGACCGGCCCTCCGGGCTTGCGCCCTTCCGGCCAGCTTGCCCACGCCGAAGCGCGGACCACCGGCGGTATCTTTTCTGTGGCACTTGCCGTCCACGGGCCTTGAAGCCCGCGTCCCGGACGTTATCCGGCACACTGCCCTGTGGAGTTCGGACTTTCCTCCCCCGGCATGGGCAGCACCCAAGCCGGCAGCGACCGCCCGGTCCTCCTGCCATCTCCAGTGTACCGCGATCCCAACCCACGCGCCTTGTTCACTCCCCCAGCTTTACCACCATCTTCCCGATGTTCCCGGCGCCGGTGTGCAGCAGGTCCATCAACGCGGGCGGCGCAGCATCCAGCCCCTCCACCACCGTCTCGCGGCTCGTCAGCTTGCCGGCCTGCAGCGCGGGCACCGCCTCCGCGAGAAACACGGGCAGTTCTTTCAGGTGGTCCGACACGATGAATCCCTCCAGCCGGAGCCTCTTGCCAATCGCAAGCGTCAGATTGCGCGGCCCCGGCCCCGGCGTGTTGTAGTTCGCAATGGCTCCGCACAGCGCCACGCGCCCAAAGTCCCGCAGCGCATACAGCGCCGCCTCCAGTTGCGGCCCGCCCGTGTTGTCAAAATACACATCGAGCCCATCCGGCGCGGCCTTCTTGAGGTGCTCCAGCGGCTCCTCATCCAGATAGCTGAATCCGTAATCAACCTTCAGCTCATCCCGCAGATACGCCACTTTCTCAGCCGAGCTTGCGCTCGCCACCACGCGGCACCCATGCAACCGCGCCAGTTGGCACGCGGCGCTGCCCACCGCGCCCGCCCCGGCCGACACAAACACGGTCTCGCCTGCCTTCAGCCCCGCAATCTTGAACAGCCCCACCCAGGCCGTCAGCCCGGTAATTCCCAGCACGCCCAGATACGCCACCGGCGGGGCCTGGCGTACATCCACCACCTGCAGCCGCATCGCCGGCGCCACAAACGTCTCCCGCCAACCCAGAAAACTCAGCACATGCGTTCCCACCGGCAGAGACGCATCCTGCGACGCGATGACGCGCCCTACTGCCGTGCCCTCCAGCGGCTTGCCGATCTGGAAAGGCGGCACATACGACTTGCCCTCATTCATCCGCCCGCGCATGTACGGGTCCACCGACATCCAAAGGTTCCGCACCATCACTTCGCCTGGTCCAGGCTCCGGCACCTCCACCGTCGCAAACGAGAAATTCTCCGCCGTCGGCACGCCCCGTGGCCGGCTCGCCAGTCTTACTTCGCGGCTCTGCATTGACATCCGCCCTCCTCGCTGAAGTCCGCGTCCAGCGTAACGCAAGTCGCGCATCCCGTGTCACCCCAACCGGCAGCACACCCCCGCACCCGCGCAGTACAATACCCGCGAACCGTTTCGTTCAAGGAGACCCGCCCTTCATGCTGCTGCCATTCCCTTGCATTCCTGCTGCACGCCGCGCTGCTCTTGTTGCCTGCCTGCTTTCCGTCGCCCTGCTCACCGCCGCCCGCGCCCAGTCCGCCGCTCCAGCCGCAGGTGCTGCGCCGACCCACGGCATTGCCGTCGCCAACATGGATCCCGCCGTCAAGCCCGGCGACGACTTCTACCTCTACGCCAACGGCTCCTGGATCGCCCGCACCCAGATCCCCGCCGACCGCGCCGTCCTCGGCGTCTTCTCCATCCTCGACGACCTCAGTTCCAAACGCACCAATCAGCTCATCGAAAACGCAGCCCAATCCAACTCTGCCGCCGGCACCAATGCCCGCAAGATCGCCGATCTCTTCAACGCCTACATGGACGAGAAGGGCATTGAGGCTCTTGGTCTCGCTCCGCTTCAGCCTCAACTCAAAGAGATCGCCTCCATCCACGACCGGCGCTCGCTCGCTCTCGCGCTGGGCAAGTCTCTCCGCGTCGATGTAGACATGCTCAACAACACCCACCTCACCACATCGAACCTCTTCGGCCTCTGGGTCGCGCCCGGCTTCAATGATTCGGACCACTACGTGCCCTACCTGCTCCAGGGCGGCCTCGCCCTGCCAAACGCGAGCTACTACCTGCAAGACACCGACGCGATGAAGAAGATTCGCGAGCGCTATGCAGAGCACGTCGCCACCGTGCTGCGTCTTGCCAGCTTTGACCACGCCGAGCAGCGCGCCGCCGCCGTTATCAGCCTCGAAACCGCCATTGCCAAAACGCACCTCAGCATTGCCGAGATTGAAGACATCCAGAAAGCCAACAACCCCTGGTCACGCGCCGACTTCACGCGCAAGGCGCCCGGCCTCGACTGGGCCGCTTACTTTGAGAGCGCTGGTCTCGGCCATCAGCAGCAGTTCATTGTCTGGACCCCCACCGCAATTACCGACGAAGCTGCGCTCGTTGCCTCCACTCCGCTCGAAGCCTGGAAAGACTGGCTCGCCTTCCACTTCATCGATCACTACTCGGGTGTGCTCCCCGCAGCCTTCGCCGATGAGCAGTTCGCGTTCTACGGCAAGACCCTCTCCGGCGTGCAGCAGCAGCGCCCCCGCTGGCAGCGTGGCGTCACCGTCGTGAACGCCTACCTTGGCGATGCCGTCGGCCAGATCTATGTCCAGCAGTACTTCCCACCCGAGGCCAAAGCGCAGGCTCAGGCCATGGTTGCCAATATCATTGCGGCCTTCCACAAGCGCATCGACGCGCTCACCTGGCTCGCGCCATCCACCCGCGCAGAGGCTCACGCCAAGCTCGACACCCTCTACGTCGGCATCGGGTATCCCGAGAAGTGGCAGGACTACTCCGCCTACGAAGTCCGCAACGGCGATGCGCTGGGCAACGCGGTCCGCGCCGGTCTGTTCGACTATCACTACTGGATCGGCCGCCTCGGCGCCCCTGTCGATCGCCACGAGTGGTGCATGACGCCGCAGACCGTCAACGCCGTCAACATGCCCCTGCAGAACGCGCTCAACTTCCCCGCCGCCATCCTGCAGCCGCCCTTCTTTGACGCCGCGGCGCCGGCCGCTTTCAACTACGGAGCCATCGGCTCCGTCATCGGCCACGAAATCAGCCACACCTTCGACGCCGAAGGTGCAGCCTTTGACGACAAGGGCCGCGTGCGCAACTGGTGGACCCCCGAGGACCACGCCCATTTCGATGCCGAGGCACACGCCCTCGAGCAGCAGTTCGACGGCTACGAAGTCTTCCCCGGCGTGCACGTCAACGGCAAGCAGACCATCGATGAAAACATCGCGGACCTCGGCGGCATCGCCGCGGCCTATGACGGGTACAAAGCTTCACTCAACGGAGCCGAAGCACCACAGCGGGACGGCTTTACCGGCGACCAGCAGTTCTACATCGCCTTCGCGCAAAACTGGGCAACCAAAATCCGCGAAGCCGCGCTGCGCAATGAAATCGTCCTTGACCCTCACGCTCCCGACCAATACCGCGCACTCACTGTCCGCAACGCCGACGCCTGGTACAAGGCCTTCAACATTCAGCCCGGCGACAAGCTCTACCTCGCCCCCGACCAGCGCGTCCGTATCTGGTAATCGCGCTTCGCCGGGAACAAGGCCAGCGCTCATGCCCCAAAGTCCTGATCTGGGAGACTTCGCATTCCAACACTCCGCGAGGTCCGGTTATTGAGGCAGCGTGGCCTGAAAGATTCCCGCGAACGCCGTGCGATGCCGGACGAAGAGGATGAACCAGAGCAGGGTGGCGAAGAGCCCCATGCCGATGCTGCCTGGAGCCATGAGCAGGTGGAAGAGCAGGATGTTGACGAGCACGGGGCCAAGGAGCGTGAGAGCAAGCGGAATGAAACGGCCGATAAGCAGGAGCACACCGGAGATCACCATCACAGCACCGGCGGCCAGAATGTAATGGGTGGAGCCCAGCAGGGTTGCAAATTGACCGGCGGCGCCCGGCGGTTCCGGTGGCGTGGGAATGAAGTGCAGAAACATGTTCAGCCCGAAGACGGTAAACAAAAGGCCCAGCAGCAGGCGTGCCACAAGAGCGGCAATCTTCATGGAAAACCTCCGCCCCCTTAGATGAGTGCTCGATCGGAGGCGACGCAAGAGATTGCGTGCCGTTGCTCCACTGTGACATGTCCGAAGAAGATGCAAAGGGTTCTGAAGTGGAATACGCTTAGCCGTGTGGCGAAGTCGGTGAACGGCGCGGTCATGCGGATGTACCTCTGCGATCAGCAGGGGAGCAGCGAAGGCCACGGTTCGTGAACGCGCGGGGTTGCTTATCCGACACGCACGTCTAAGCCATTTGGATTCTGTATGGTGGGCGGTCAGGGACTCGAACCCCGGACCTCCTGCGTGTGAAGCAGGCGCTCTAACCAGCTGAGCTAACCGCCCCCGGAGGGGGTGTGAGGAAAGCGGTGTCAGGTGAACATCGCTTGCGTTAGAGTAACACCAGCGGGGCTTTGCGGCCAAACCGCCGCCCGGCCGAGGGCGGGCGCGGCCGGGACCACCGGGACGGGCGATTGATGCTCAGAAAACCCAACCCATTGCGCACGATCTGGGCTCAGGCCAAAGCACACGTGCGGGGTCTGATTGCACCTGGAGGAATGCTTCAGGCGCGCGGAGCCAGGTGGATGCCGGAGACTCCCGTGGCCATGGCGGGCGGGGGCCGGTGGGCGCCAGGCTGGCAGCCCGTCTACCGCTTTGCAGGCAAGGTGAGCGGTGGGGGCAGCGAGGGCGGACCCAGTCGCCATGACGAGGCATTTTCAGAGGGAAAATCTGAGGAATTGGCGCAACCTTCCGGGGCCTATGGGGTTTCAGAGGATATGGCAACCATGGTCCTGGACAACCCGGCCCTGGGAGCGAGCGCGGCATCCGGGCCCGGCGGCTATCGCGGCGTAAAGCCTGCGGCGGATGATTCGAGCGACGCAGCCATCATGCTGCGGGTGGCGGCGGGGGACGATTCGGGGTTCAACTACCTGGTGGAAAAGTATCACCGGGCGATGATTCATTTTCTGTTCCGGATGGTGCACAACCAGGCGGTGGCCGAGGAGTTGGCGCAAGAGGTATTCCTGCGGGTTTACCGCTCGCGCGAGAGCTATCGCGCGGAAGCGAAGTTTACGACCTGGCTCTACCGGATTGCAACGAACCTGGCGGTGAACCACGCGCGCGATACGCGGCACGAACGAGCGGCGCAGAATGTGTATCTGGATGCGCCGGACGAGGAGAAGGGCACCACACCGGACGTCGCCGATGATGAGCCATCGGTTGAGCAGCGCCTGGTGAGGGATGAGCGGATGGCGGCGATTCGGCGGCACGTAATGGAACTGCCGGAGCGGCAGCGAATGGCTGTGCTGATGCACAAATACCAGGAGATGGATTACCGGCAGATCGGCGAGGTGTTGAAGTTGAGCGAGTCGGCGACGAAGTCGCTCCTCTTTCGCGCCTACCAGACGCTGCGGGAGAAGCTGAAAGAGTTTGCTTGAGGAAAGTGGAAACAGCCGGATGAGACCGGCGTGAAGTTGGGGGTGATTGAGATGGCAATGACACTGAACCAATGCGAGGGAATGGAAAGCAAGCTGGCCGATCTGCTGCTTGCGCCGGAGACTGCATCTGCAAAGGTGAAGGCTCATGTCGCCGAGTGCGGCGAGTGCCAGAAGAACCTGGGGGAACTGCGCGCGACGATGACGCTGCTGGACACCTGGGAAGCGCCGGAGCCGAGCCCCTACTTTATGACGCGGATGAATGCGCGGCTGGATGAGGTGCGGCAGGAGCCGCGCGAAGGCTGGCTGGCGCGGCTGCGCGCGAGAATGCTCTTGGGACCGCAGTTGCATGTGCGGCCTGTGGCTGCCATGGCGCTGACAGTGGTTCTGCTGCTCGGGGGCGGCGCGTATCTGGGCATTTCAAACTGGGATCAGCCTGCCGCGCCCAAACCGGGACAGGCAGCGGTGGTGCAGGACTTGCAGTTGCTGGACAACAACGCGAAGCTGCTGGATCAGCTGGAAGCCATCTCGAGCAATGAGAACTGAGATTGGTTTGTCGGGCGGGAGGGCCTGACACGGGGGAAGGAACGAGGAACGTCATGATGAGGGCGGACACACGAGCGAAACAGCTCTGTCGCGCAGCTTCTGCCGCGGCAATGCTGGCATTGTGTCTGCCGGCTGCATGGGGACGTGGACAGCGTGCCAATGCTCCTCATGCGTCGCCGCAGACGCGTCCGCAATACGCAGCCCCAAGAGCGCAGAACGCGCGTCCGCAGAATGTGCGTCCGCAAGCAAATTATGGACGGCAGCAATATGGACGGGCCGTACAGCAGACGCCGCGTCCGTACGGGCAGGGCACCACGGGGAATACCTGGCAGCGCGGACCACAGTCGAACGCTCCGGGCGGAGCGGGACAGGGCATGCAGTACCGCGGGCAAGGCTACGTCCCACAGCCGTCGAACCCGGTCGGGAATGGAAGCGGTTTCCGCGCGCCCTATAACGGGGGAGTGCCGCAGTCCTTCACAGCGCAACCTGGCCATCTGGGTTCATGGCTGAATCAGAATCGCGGTGTTCCGCTGCAACAGCAGGAGCAGCAGTTGCGAAGAGATCCCAGTTTCAACCGGCTTCCGCAGGCGACGCAGCAGCGGCTGGTGCAGCAACTGCACCAGGTGGACCAGATGCCCGCGGAGCAGCGCGACCGGCGGCTGGCGCGCAATGAGAACCTTGAGCGGATGACGCCGCAGCAGCGTACGCAGGTGCAGGAGGCGGGGCGGCGATGGACGCAGTTGCCTGCCGATCGCCAGACGGCGATGCGCAATGCCTTTCGCGATCTGCGTGGAGTGCCTCCGGATCAGCGAACGACGGTGCTGAACTCAGGGCAGTATCAGCGCGCCTTCAGTCCGGAAGAGCGCGGGATCCTCTCGAACATGCTGAGCGTGGAGCCCTACGAACCGGCGCAGAGGTAGGGCCGCAGCCAGACTCACTTCGTGATCGTCAGCGGTGCGCGCAGCCGGATGTCACGTGAGGATGCTCCGATCTGAACTTCAAACGCACCGGGGTCGTCTTGCCATCCCTTGCTCCCCGGATTCCAGTACGAAAGGGCAGCGCGGTCCAGTGTCAGTTGGACCGTCTGTGTTTCTCCCGGCTTCAGTTCGACCCGCGAGAAGCCTTTGAGCTCGTGCGAGGGCCGGTCGATCTTTGAATGGCCGTCGTGCACATACAGCTGAACGACCTCTGCCCCAGCGCGGCTGCCTGTGTTGCGCACGTTGAAGCTGACCTGCACAGGCTGATTGCCTGAAACCTTGCCCGGCTTGATTTTGAGGTTGCTGTAGGCGAAGGTGGTGTAGCTCAAGCCATAGCCAAACGGGAACTGCGGCTCAACATTCTTCGAGTCGTAGTAGCGGTACCCGACGTAGATACCCTCGGCATAGTTCACCACGAGATTGGTGCCGGGATAGTTGGCCGCGGCGGGCGAATCCTCATAGCGCTTGGGCAGCGTGACGGGGAGCTTGCCCGATGGGTTGGCGTCGCCGAAGAGCACGCTGGCAAGCGCCGTTCCGCTTTCTTCGCCGCCGTACCACGTGTCGAGCAATGCAGCGGTTGTATCGATCCACTTTGTCATCGTGACTGGATCGCCCGTGTTGAGGACGACGATAGTGCGCGCGTTGGCCTTTTCGACAGCCTGGATCAATTCGTCCTGGCCTGCCGGAAGATCCATCGTCGCCACGTCGTGCCCTTCCGACTCCAGCCTGGAGTAGCGACCCACGACGACGATTGCCACATCGGCGTGTGAGGCTGCGTCGACGGCCTGCGCGATGTCCTTCGCGCGCGCTTCGGGTGTGTCGTGTGCCGTGTCTTCGCCCTCCATACCGACGCCGAGAGCGTAGTTGACCTGTACGCTGCCGCCGGCGCGGGTGCGAATGGCGTCGAGCGGCGCGACAGCGGACTTCGGCCGCACCATCGAGCTTCCGCCGCCTGCGCGCACCACTGCGGCGTTGGGTCCAATCACGGCGATGGAGTGGATCTTTGCAGCGTCAAGCGGCAGGAGCGAGCTTGAGTTCTTGAGAAGCACGATGCCTTCGGTGGCTCCCCGCAAAGCGACAGCGCGCTGATCGGGCGTGTCGACTTCGCCTGTTGCGATGTGGGGATGGTCAAAGAGGCCGCTCTCGAAGAGAACGCGTAGAATGTCGCTGACGTTGCGGTTGATTGTGGCTTCAGTGATGTTGCCCGCCTTCACTTCCGCGAGAACTTTATCGGCGACCAGCCAGCCGGCTCCGCTCCCACCCTGCTTAAAGCGCTCGGTCTGCGTCATAGCGAGCATCTGCGGACCGCCGGGCATTTCAACGTTCA
>JAGWML010000118.1 GCA_028873155.1 Acidobacteriota bacterium | reverse complement strand
CAGTCGGTGAAGAGGCTCACGGCGTTGTTTTCAATGGCGCGGAGGATGAGCGTATGGATGCGGTTCAGCAGATCATCAGAAGAACTGAAGCTGCCCACCTGCGGCGATGACGTGTGAACGGCCTGACCTTCGAGCGCGAGGATGTGCGGCAGTAGCGCGGAGCCGTGGGCGGCGCTGGTTTCCACCTGCACATAGCGGAAGCCGTAGTAGCTGAAGCGCGGATGCCAGCGCTCAATGCCCGCACCGCGTAGCGTGTACGTGAACCACTGCGGCCGACCTGAGCTGCGCTGGCTAACGCGGCCAGCGGCGTCAAGCAGTTCGCCGGGGATGAGTTTGACGCGGGAGCCCGCGGGGCCGCTGACGCGGATAGCAGGCCAGCCGGCGAAGTTCTGGCCGAGGTCGTAGACGGCGATGCCGGCCGCGGGATGGGTGACGCGGACGGGCGCGTAGTCGTGCATCACGCGGATGGGCGGGGCGAGTTCAGGGGTGAGTGCGCCGGCGGGTCCGTCCACGAGTGCAGCGGGGCTCCAGTCCGCATCGCGGAATCCAGGGCAGTCCCAACCTGTGGGCTCGCGGCGGGCGTCGAAGTCCTCGCCGCCATACGTCGAGGAGAAGATGACGGGGCCTGGGTGGGTCTTCCAGGTGCTGTCGCTGGCGATCTCGATGTGGCGGCCATCGGCCATCTGGAGATCGAGCTGCACGATACACATCGGTGGTCCGAAGCTGCCGGTGAATTTGGTGTAGCGGCCGGGTGTCTGCAGCACGCGGTACATCCCATTCCCGAGCACCACGCCGAGGACATTTTCGCCTGCGTTTAGACGGGTGGTGACGTTGTAGGCGTCATAGGCGACAGTCTTGCGATAGTTGGTCCAGCCGGGTGTCAGAACGTCCTGCGTGACCGGCAAGCCATTCATGCGGAGTTCATCCTGCCCGAGGCCGGAGGCGTAGAGAATGGCGCGGCGGACGACGCCGGTTAAGCGAAAACTCCTGCGGAAGAGCGGCAAGGGCGCTGTGTCCGGCTGGGTGCCAGGTTCTGTAATCCAGGCAGCGTGCCAGATGGGCGCCTGGCTCCATCCGGCCCATGCGCTCCATGCGGTCGGGTGGCCTTGCTCGTCCCAGACGCGAACACGCCACTGGTAGGCCTCCCCAGCGGCGAGATCCGGGCCGGCGTACGGGATGAAGTCCGTGGCGCGGCTCTGGACCGATCCGCTATCCCAAAGGACCGAGGTGCGCGCCGTGCCGGGGGCTTCCCGCACCTGAACGCCGACTTGAATCTGATACGCGGATTGGGAGACGCCGTGAAGCGTGGGCGCGGATGGAGCGAGCTGCCATGAGAAATCGGGGTGACTGGAGGTGACAGCGAGGGGCTCGACTTCTCCTGCGCAGCGCAGAGCGATAGGTGACGCCAGATGTGAACGGCCCGTCATCGCGGTGGTTGCCTGGGAGGCGGGAAAGGCCCATCCAGCAGGTGCAGTGCAAAGAAACCAAAAAAGATAAGGGACGACCGATCGTGCTGCACCGGCCCGAAGGAGGCTAATGCGTAAGCCGGGGTGGATTCTCGCGAAAGGCATTCCGGGATGGTGATATCGCAGATAGAGGTTAGGAAGCAAGGTGAACGGAACAAATTGCAAGAATTCTTCGTAGAAGCCTCCATGCAATGCGTGGGTACATTAAGCTGGAGCGGCATGGGTTTGTGGGCGCCGGAGGCCACGAAACGGAGGCGCCGCGATACCCGCGATGCGGGCGGCATCCTTCCGCCCAGGGACAATCCCGCCGGCAGGCCGCACGCGGCCCCGGTGACTCGCGCACTCGGCGAGGAGGTGAGACCGCTGGAGCTCGACTGGTCCCAGGTTGTCCGCAGCTGCATGGACGGAGATTCCGGCGCATGGGCCGAGCTGGTCCGCACCCACCATCGGCGTGTGTACGCCCTCTGCTATCGCTTTACAGGCAACTCAGCGGATGCAGAGGACATGACGCAGGACGTCTTCCTCAAGATCTATTCCAACCTGGCGAGCTTTGATATGGCTCGCGGCAGCCTCCAGGTGTGGATCACCACGATGACCCGCAACCTGCTGGTAGACAACTTCCGGCGGACGAAGAACCAGCGGCTCACAAGCTCTTTGGATGAAGAGCGGGAAGATGGCAGCGATCTGCGGCCCATGGACCGGCTGATGGCCGGCGGGCCCTCGCCCCATGAGATGGCGGCTCAGAAGGAACTGGCCCGGATGGTGCAGCAGGCGCTGGCGCAGGTCTCGCCCGAGCTGCGCGAGGCAGTCATCTTACGCGACCTGCAGGATATGGATTACAAAGAGATTGCGCAGGTGCTGGGCATACCCGAAGGTACCGTGAAGTCCCGCATCAGCCGGGGCCGTGCGGAACTTGCACGGCTGCTGGAACGTAATCAACGGGAGGTGATGTAGCCATGCCGGACCGTACGCACATTCCGCAATCTCCTGCCTGCGGGCAGTGGGAGACGCTGCTGGCCGATGCGCTGGACGGGCTGCTGACGCCGGACGATCAGGCTACATTTGACGGCCACATGGCGGCTTGTCCGGCGTGTACGGCGCTGTATGAGGAAGCGCGGCGCGGCCGGGAGTGGCTGGGTTATCTCTCGAGTGAGCCGGAGATTCCTTCGGGACTACTGGACAAGATTCTGGCGCAGACGGGCCCCGGCCAGGTGGCCGGCTACGGCCTGGTGACGAGCCACGGGGAAGTCGTTCCGGTGGTTCCGGCGTGGCAGCGGCCCGGGCCGATGGGATTTGTGCGGCGGTTTGCCGAGCCGCGGCTACTGATGACGGCGGCCATGATGTTCTTCTCGATTGCGCTGACGCTGAACCTGACGGGCGTGCGGGTCTCCGACTTCCGCCTCGCAAACCTGCGGCCGAGCGCGATGCGCTCCTTCATGGAGAGGCGTTTGACGATGGCCTCCACGCCGATCATCCGGTATTACGATCACCTGCGGCTGGTGTACGAGGTGGAGTCAAGCATGCGCGAACTGCGACGTACCGCACAGGGCGAGAACCAGGAAGAGTCGCAGCCCTCGACCAGCCAGCCGGCGACGCCGGGGGAATCGCAGCAGACCCCGCTGAAGAAAGATGGAGGCACGCGAGCTGAGCCTCCGCAGCAGTCGGGCACGCCGGCGACGAATGATTCACTGGAATACCTTGAGACCTCACTCACATTGCAGGATCGGCCCGCGCACCACGGCGGCTCCGCGAAGGCAAGTTGGGAAAGGAGCAACGATGGACTGCGTCAATCATAGCGGCGTAGCGGCAACCGCCTACTGCCAGAACTGCGGGAAGGCGCTGTGCGCGGCATGCACGCGCACGACTGCGACGGGACAGGTGCTTTGCGAGCCCTGCCTGATGGCGTGGCAAGGCATGCAGCAGCCTTTTGTAGCGCCCCCTGCGGGCGCGCCCAGCCCGGGTGTAGCTGCGGTATTGGGCCTGATCCCCGGCGTGGGCGCGATGTATAACGGGCAGTTCTTCAAGGGCCTGATTCACGTCGCGATCTTTGCTTTGCTGGTGAGCCTCGCCAGCCACATCGGCATCTTCGGGATCCTGATTGCGGGCTGGGTCTTCTACCAGGCATTCGAGGCCTATCACACGGCTGTGGCGCGGCGCGACGGACTGCCGCTGCCGGACCCGCTGGGCCTGAACGAGATTGGCAACCGGCTGAACCTGGGTGCGCAGAATCGTCCACCCTATACCGGTGCGCCGGGCGCGGGCCCCGCCGCCGGACCTGTTGGTGGCGTTCCACCGGCAGGCGGCAATGTGCCTCCGCCACCGCCCCCATATCAGGCTTACTCTCCGACTCCGGGCTATGCGTCGTACAGCGATCCGATGGTCCCGCCGGTGCCGCCTGTTCCGCCAGTTCCTCCCGTACCGCCGATGCACTGGCGGCGCAGAGAACCGATCTTCGCCGTGATTCTGGTGGGCTTCGGATTGATCCTGCTGCTGAACCAGGTTGGGATTGTGACCGAGCGAGCGTTCGAGTTTCTATGGCCGCTGGCGCTGATTGGATTCGGCGGGTGGCTGATTGTGAGGCGTATGGGAGATGTGAAAGGGGGAGGCCAATGAATCGCTACATACTCATCCGGCGTTTGAAGGGGCCTGCGATTCTGTTGCTGATTGGCACCATGGCCTTGCTGCACCAGGCCGACCTGGTGAGCTGGCACCTGTTTGTGCCGTTGCTTCTGATCCTGATTGGCGTGCTGATGCTGGCCGAGCGGGCGGCGCTCGCCACCATGGAAGATCCTTCGCAGTACACCGGCATGTATCCAGGCGGATATCCGGGCCCCTATCAAGGAGCAGGCTGGGGCGCGCCGGGCGGAGTGGCGCAGCCGTCAGCGCCAGCGAGCGCACCCACGGCACAGCCTGGCACAGGCATTGTGCATACGGACACACATAGCTTTGGAAATGGTCCGCAGGGAGGCCAATCATGAGCAGTGTGCCTCCCCCTTCGCCGCCAGGCGCACCGCCGCCCTATGACCCGCGCACGCAATGGCGCGTCTATCGCGAGCAACAAAAGGCCGCATGGCGCGCGCAGCGTGATGCGATGCGTGCCCAGCGTCATGCATGGCAGGCGAACTATCCCGGCGTCTACGGCCCGCGCATGCCATCGCTGGTGGGGCCGATCATCCTGATCGGGGTGGGCGTCGTTGGCCTGCTGCTCTACAGCGGACATATTGACGCCGAGCATTTCTGGACGTGGTACGGCCGCTGGTGGCCGCTGCTGCTGATCTTCGCCGGACTGGGGATGCTTGCGGAGTGGTTCCTTGATCTGCGCCGAGGCGCTCCCGTGCGCCGCAGCAGGGGCTTTGTTGGCCTGCTGATACTGCTGGCGATTGTGGGCGTGACGGCTGCGGGCTGGCATCGCTGGGGACCGTTGCGTGCCCAGTGGGGCGACAACAACGACAACTTTTTCAACTTTCTTGGCCTGCCGGAGCACGACATGGACCAGCAGGTGCTGAACGTGCAGATTCCCGCCCATGCTGCTGTGCAGATTGAGAATCCGCGTGGCGATGTGAGTGTGACCGCGGGCGAGGGCGACAGCGTGCAGGTGCAGGCGCACCAGGTGGCCTTTGCCAGCTCGGATGCAGAGGCGAAGAAGATCTTCGAAGCTGAAGCTGCGCACGTAACGGTCAGCGGCAACGCCGTCGTGATTCGCACTGAAGGAAACGACAAGGGCCGAATGAACCTGGTCATTGAGCTGCCCAAGACCGCCCATGTGCAGGTTAATGCCGGTCATGGGGATGTGTCTGCAGCCGGTCTGGGCAACGGATTGGATATAACTTCCGGTCACGGCGCCGTGCAACTGAATGCCATCGATGGATCGGCGCAGGTGCATTTCTCCGGTGGCCGCGGCGACTTTTCCGCGCATCAGATCAACGGCGACCTGACGGCGAGCGGCAACTGCAATGATGTGACTCTTTCCGGCGTGAAGGGAAAGATCACGATGAACGGCGATCTCTTTGGCGATGTCCATCTCGAAGACGTTGCCGGGCAGGTGCACGTGCACACCTCGATCACAGAGATTGATCTGGGAACTCTGCCCGGTGATCTGACACTGGACTCCGACAACCTGCACGTGACTCAGGCGAAAGGAGAGGTGCGCGTGAGCACGCGGGCGAAGGATGTGGATCTGAGCCAGATTGCCGGTGACACCTACGTGAACGACACGCGCGGCGACATTCATGTGGAAATGGCCGGGAACTTCAACCTCGAAGCGCACAACGGCAAGGGCAACGTGGAGGTTGCGCTGCCTGAGAATACGTCAGCGACGGTCAGCGGCCACACGCAGAATGGAGACATCGTATCGGACTTCCCGATGTCCATTGCCGGCGACGAGAGCAAGAGTGTCACAGGCAGCATCGGCAAGGGGCAGGCGAAGATTACGCTCAGCTCCGATGTGGGCGACCTGCGCATCCGGAAGGGCGATGCGGGAATCGGTCTGCCGGCACCTTCGACACCACCCGCTCCGCCCAACGTTCCACACCTGAAGGTCCCGAAGGGCGAGGGAGAGCACACTGTAACGCAATAGGAGTCAAGACGGCTGGGCGCTTCTTGCCTGTGCGATCAGCCGTTGCTTCTTCTTTAGATCCTGGCCGGAAAGAGATTTCAGACCAGAGCCTGAAGCTGTTCTGGCGCGTGCACCGTCAGAATGCCTTCATCAATCGCAATCCATCCATCTTTGCGGAACTGACTCAGCGTACGGGTGACCGTCTCGCGCGTGGTGCAGGCCATCGACGCGATCTCCTCGTGAGTGAGCAACAGCGGAAAGCGGAAACCGCCTTCGGGCAGGTGTTCGCCAATCTGGTGAGCCAGTTCAAGGAGCAGGCGAGCAAGGCGCGCAGCGACGGTTTCAGTCAGCGCGATGCGGCAGGCATCCTGCAGAGCGAAGCGGTACTCCTGGCAGATGCACTGCACGGCGCGCATCTGGGCCTCTTTGTGAGAGCGCAGGAATGCCATGAACCTTTCGCGCTCAACCGGCCGAAGCTGGGCCGGCGTCAGGGATTCAGCCGAGACCTCGTGGACGCCGTGCGAGAGGACGGCATAGAGGCCGAGCATGGAGCCGGGCCCCGCGACTCGGACAATCATTTGACGGTCATTGGGGCGGCCTGCGGTGAGCTTGAGGTAGCCGCTGCAGATGAGGTAGAGACAGCGTGCGTCTTCTCCCTGCGTAAAGAGTGCAGCCTGTGCGGGTAAAGAGATCGTCGAGGTTGCCAGTTCCAGGTCTGCCAGCACGGCGCTGCCCAGAGAACAGAACCAGCCGGGCCGCCGGTTTGCGCATGCTGCACAGCCGACCGGCGCCTGCCTGTTGAGTTGCCGCTGCCGCTTCTGCTGGACTCCAGCCGGAGTCACTAAGTCCGCCATTGTCCTGCCCCGTCTTTCGCCAATAAACGCCTTCTTCCTTCCTCCTCGCTGTCAGCTCGCTGACGAGGGTGAAGGCGCGCCGGTCTTCGGGAATAAGACTTTCGCTGCTAGCAGTTTCTGACAGAAAAGCAGAGGAAGATGTGACGCACCTCACGGTTCTTGCACGCGGGATGCGGCCGGCTCCGGCTTTGTCACACACAGGCGCAATGCAGCGCGGACCGCGAAAAATCGTGATTTTTACGAGTGCAGGGTCAAGCGGAACAAGGTGTGTGTCGGCGATCACAATTTGCGGGAAGGAGCGTAAATGGTCTCAAAGTGCGGGAATCATCGCGCTTTCCGCGCCGTATCAGGCTCTCTCGTGCTCGATGTCCGCGACCTTCGTGATGAGGGTCACGGCGATGATTTGAAACTCTCACTAGGATTCTGCGCATGAGGTGACGCTCCACACATCGAGCACTTCCGGGCCTGCAGCAAATCGGCAGCGAGTCCAGCGGCGAGAGCACCAGCGATCAAGAGCTGAACGAAAAAATGGCCGAGCCTGCCGGTTCCGGGGTGACAACCATGGAGCGACCAAGGTGGTACCTGATGCAGATAGATGGGCCAGTACGGCGATGGAAAGTGAATGCGGCTCCGAACAATAGATCGGGACTGCGAGCCTGTTGGATGCTGTTGCTAGGCGCGATTGTTCTAAGCGTACCGGCGATGGCCGCACCTGCGAACGGGGCAAAACCTGCCAATACGCAGACCAAGCAAACTACACCTGCCGAGTTCGTGGGCGCGGATGCATGCGCGACCTGCCACGAGGCGCAGTCAAAAAACTTTGCCTTCAATCCACACACACGGCTTGCTCAAAAGCATGACGGCTCTGCAGTGACCTGCGAAGACTGTCACGGAGCCGGCAAGGCGCACGTGGACGGGGGCGGAGACAAGAGCAAGATATTCAGCCCGAAAGAAGCCTCTGCCAAGGATGTGGATGCAAAGTGCCTGAGCTGTCACGCGGGGACGCATCCGAACTTCGAGCGCTCGCCGCACGGCAAGGGCAATGTAAGCTGCGTGAGCTGCCACAGCATTCACGACAGCAAGGCGCCTGAGCATCTTCTGAAAGCCTCACAGCCGGAGCTTTGCTACCAGTGCCACACCGATGTGAAGCCGTCGTTCGATATGCCCTTCCATCACAGGGTGAACGAAGGACTGGTGACGTGCAGCGATTGCCACAATGTGCACGGAACCTTCCAGGCCAACAACGTGCGGACGACAGCGGATCAGAACGCAGTGTGCACCAAGTGCCATACCGAAACGCGCGGACCCTTTGTGTTTGAGCACGCGCCGGTACGGGCCGAGGGGTGCATGTCCTGCCATACGCCACATGGCTCGCAGAACGCGCGACTCCTGAACATGCCATCGATTGCCACGCTGTGCAACCAGTGTCACAGCCCGGTTGCCGCGGGTACGGTGCATGGGATGGGCGCAGGATCTTCGACGATTACGCCGTGCATTAACTGCCACACGATGATTCACGGGTCGAATATCAGCCAGGCGTTTATCCGGTAATGGATTGGCGCCGTGCGTCGCAGACGCTTCGGTCCTGATCCCAGTTCGATTTCGCAGTACATTGCGAAGTCTCGAGGTGAGCAAGGGGTATCAAGTGAGGCTTCATATGGAGAACATAGGCTGGTTTTCAAGGCTGTTCCGACAACAGCCCTCTTCTGCACGAATCCGGCGCATCGCCGGCTGTAGCGCAGCCGCTCTGCTGATGACAGCGGGAGTCGCGCTCGCTCAGCTGCCGATGCCGATCTCACAGATGTCCATTCCAGACGGCTACAGAGCGCATCAATCTGTCGACATGGGTGGACGCATGACAAATATGGTGGGTAGCCCCGCCATGTACAGCACTCTGGTCAACCTGCAATCCGGTCCGCGCGTGCTCGGAGAAAGCTTCGAGATGCATGCGGTGCCAGAGAAGAAACACACCTTGGTCGATGACCTTGAGGCCTTCGGCAGCGGCTTCGGCGGCGATCCAAACAGCTTCGCACGTTTGAACCTATCCAAGGGAAAGGTGTACGAGTTCTCAGGGATATTCCGCCGCGATCGCCAGTACTTTGACTACGACCTCCTCGGCAACCCCAATATTGTTGCGGGAAAGATGCCGATTGGGCCTTCGACTGCGCCTACCGGGTATATTGTGTGGCCGCAGGTGAACACATCCTCTGTGCTGTTTAATACCGTTCGCCGGATGACCGACACGAATCTTTCACTCTTTCCGGTTTCCCGGCTGACTTATCGCTTTGGGTACTCGAAGAATACGTTTGAGGGACCGACTCTCAGCCCAAGTTACTCCATCGCCAAATACGACGGTCTGTTGGAACAATACCAACGCAATAATACGGACACTTTTACTGGGGCCGTCGAATGGAAGGCAACGGAGGGAACCAAGCTGACGT
>JAGWML010000312.1 GCA_028873155.1 Acidobacteriota bacterium | reverse complement strand
GACGAGCTGACATCGGCACCGCAGATGACCCAGGCGGGCTGCTATCAGCTGGTGCTGGATCGCAAGCTCGGCGAGTATTTGCTGCCCGATGGCTGGGTTGTCATCGCCGCCGGGAATCCAGCATCGGAGCGTGGCGTTCATTTTGCGATGCCACGACCGCTTCGCAACCGGTTCGTGCATCTGGATCTTGAACCTGATCTTGACGACTGGTGCAGGTGGGCGGTCAAGGCTCAGGTCCGGCCTGAGATCATCGCCTTCCTGCGCTTCAAGCCGGAACTCCTGCACACGCCAGACGCGACGTCTGACGCCAACGCCTGGCCAACACCACGTTCCTGGGAGATGGCCTCACAGGTGCTTTGCGGTATCGCCCGTCGTCAGAAGACGCAGTTTCTCTCGGGGGCCAGCGAGTTTGAGGCGCAGCTCCTGGATGGAACGGTGGGGCCGGCAGCGGCTTCGGAACTTGTCGCTTTCATTCGGCTGTTTCGCCAGTTGCCTTCGATCGACGAAATCCTTCTGAACCCCACCACGGCACCGCTTCCCACGGAGCCTTCCGCGCAAATCGCCATTGCTACCGCCCTGGGCAGGGCCTTGAGCGACACCTCGGTAGGGAGAGGAATCGCGTATCTCGACCGGATGCCAACCGAGATGCGGGTAATGGCAATGCGCGATGCGGCGGCGCGGGACACCGCCATAACCCACACTCCGGAGTTCGTTCGCTTCGGAGTGGAATACCGGGAGGTCATTCAATGATTACCGAACGCGCAATGCTCGCCGCCGTCCACATCAGCATCTGGACGGCCGTCAAACACGACCGCAAAGTCAGCCGCGATGTCGCCGATCAACACGGTGCGCACCAGGGCGCGGGCCGCTACAACAAGCAGCTGCTGCGAGGCGCAGACAAGCTGGACGAGCTGCGCACGCTCGCCGGCCAGATCCGGCAGTATTTCTACAAGATCACCCTGCCCTGGTCGGACGAAGGGTTTCGATTGCTGCCGGCGAACTTTTACTTCGATCTCATGGCGCGGATGCGCGAGTTCGAGGCCGGCTTCGAACAGGGCGTGGAGAGCTTTCTCGGCGTCTATCCGCAATACATCGAGCAGGTGAGGCCGGAATTGAACGGGCTCTTCCGGGAGGAAGACTATCCGTCCGCGGAAAAGCTGCGGAAGAAGTTCGGCGTCAAGCTCGAAGTGCTGCCAATCCCCTCTGGCGCCGACTTCCGCGTCCAGATGTCGGCTGAGGAGCAGGCGCGGGTCTCGCGCGAGATCGATGCTAACGTCCGCGAATCATTGATGCGCGGAACCGAAGACCTCTGGAAGCGGCTGCGCGAGGTGGTCGCCCACATGGTGGACCGGCTGAACGAGCCGGAGTCGCGCTTCCACGGCTCGCTGGTCACCAATGTCCTGGACCTGGTGGAGATCCTGCCGCGGCTCAACGTCAATGGCGACACGGACCTGAACCGCTTTGCGGAGCAAGTCAAAGAGCGACTGTGCAACTACTCCGCTCAGGACCTCAAGAAGCATGACCTGCTGCGTGTTACTACGGCCGCCGACGCTGCCAACATCGTCGCCGAAATGGATGGCCTGTTGCGCAGCCGCGAAACGGCAGAACCTGCTGAGACCACGAGCGCAGACGACATCTTCGCCCGCATGTCCGCGTACATGGAGGCGCCTGCGGCGGCATGAGACAAGAGACACGAACCT
>JAGWML010000117.1 GCA_028873155.1 Acidobacteriota bacterium | reverse complement strand
AGATGCGGCTGAAGCCGGTGTCGGGCGCATCGATGAAGACGAGGTCAGATACGTCGAGAAGGCTGTACTGGTTGGGCACCAGGTCGTAGGGAGCGCCTTCCTTGTGGGTTAGGTCCTGCGGCACTTCGACGCGCATGGGGCCGAAGGCTCCCATGTGGAGGTACATGGTGGAGCTGCCGGGGCCGCCGTTGTAGAGAAAGGTGATGGGGCGGTTCTTGCCGGCGTTTTTGGCGAAGTAGGCCACGTAATACATGCGCGCGGTGGCGGGCCGGTCTTCCGGCTTGGCCTTGAGGTCAATGGGGGCGTCGGGCAGGTAGTTGCCGTCGAGGCCAATCCAGTTGTCCTGATCGTCAGAGGAGCCGACGGTGAGGGTGCCTGCTACGGCCTTGTAGTCGATGGTCTCAGAGCCAACTTTGACAGAGCCTTCGGTGATGGCGTCAGGCAGCGCCTCTGGAGCGGCGGCCTTTGAGTCGGATTTGGAATCCGATTTTGCGTCCGATTTGGCTGGGGATTGAGCGACGAGGGTGGGAGCGGCAAGGGTGACAAGAAGCAAGGCAGACAGGGAGAGGCGCAGGCGCGGCAGAGTCAAATCAAGGACCTCCGATGGGAATACGTACCGGTTGGTTGGAGTATAGCGGAGGGGCATTTGGGGAAGTACGGAGATGGGGCGGATGCGCGGCAGGGAGTGACGAGAGCGTGGAGAGTGTGCGCATGCAAAACGAGGGCCGGGAAATATCCCGACCCACGCTTGTTATATCTGGATTCTGCCTGAATCCGGGGAGGCGAACTTAGAGAGGTTGCACGTCTGCAGCCTGCCAGCCCTTGGGCCCCTTCACCACATTGAACTGAACGGCCTGGCCTTCCTGAAGGCTCTTAAAACCGCTCGAGTTGATCGCCGAGTAATGCACGAAGACATCCTCGCCGTTCTGGCGCGAGATGAAGCCGAAGCCCTTCGCGTCATTGAACCACTTCACAGTACCTTGTTCCATTGTGTTTCGATTTCCTGATTTGAATTGCGCTGGATGAATCGGAGCGACCACTGGCAGAATCTTGCTTGGTTGGGCGAGTTACTGCTCACGCCCGGTTCGTTTCTAACGCTGGTGCTAGTGTAGCACCCATGGCAAGCGCCTGCTGTATGAATGTTTATGCCGGAAGGGCAGGCGGCGCGCCCGGCAGCCCAGCGAAGTTCCCTGCAATCAGAAGGGAAGCAGGTTGGGGCGTCTATGGTAGGGTGAAGGGTTCCCATGCCGCTCGATCACGTTCCCGCCCTGCTTGCGCGCGCCACCGAGGCGCTGGAGGAGCAGTTTCGTGCTCTGCCCGCCTTTGAGCCGGAGTTGGCGGGCGCCAGCGATACAGACCGCATGGCCGAGGTTCTTCAGAGGGTCGCCGAACGGCTGGGCGACAACTATCCCTATTTCCATCCGCTCTATGCGGGACAGATGCTCAAGCCGCCGCATCCAGTGGCGCGCGCAGCGTATGCCCTGGCCATGGCGATCAACCCGAATAACCACGCGTTGGACGGCGGCCGGGCCAGCTCCGCGATGGAGACAGAGGCCGTGGCCGAAATTGCCCGGATGTTCGGGTGGGCCGAGCGCTACCTGGGACACCTGACCTCCAGCGGCACCATCGCCAATCTGGAGGCGCTGTGGGTGTGCGGGCAGATCGCGCCGGGCAAGCGCATCGTGGGCTCGGAGCAGGCGCACTATACCCACCAGCGCATCTCCAGCGTGCTGAAGCTGGGGTACACGCCGATAGCGGCAGACCGGCACGGCAAAATGGACCTGAACGCGCTCGAGTCCGAGCTGCGGAATGGGGACGTCGGAACCGTGGTCGCAACACTCGGCACGACCGCCATCGGCGCCGTGGATCCGCTGGACCAGATTCTAGCGCTGCGAGACAAGTATGGCTTCCGGATTCACGCCGATGCAGCCTACGGCGGGTACTTCAAGCTAATTCAGCAGCATCTGGACGAGCCGGCGCGAAGAGCGTTCGAAGCCATCGCGCTGGCCGATTCGATTGTTGTGGATCCGCACAAGCACGGCCTGCAGCCTTACGGGTGTGGATGCGTGCTCTTCCGCGACCCGGCGGTGGGGCGCTTCTACAAGCACGACTCCCCCTATACCTATTTCAGTTCAAAGGAGTTGCACCTCGGCGAGATCAGTCTGGAGTGTTCCCGCGCAGGGGCGGCAGCCGTGGCCTTGTGGGCCACGCAGCGCATGCTGCCGCTGGTGCCGGAAGGGGAGTTTGCGCAGGGGCTGCAAAAAGGAAGACAGGCGGCACTGGACCTGGATCGCTGGCTGCGCAACCACTCCGCCTTCACGACGCTCGCCACCGGTCTGCCGGAACTCGACATTGTGGTGTGGAAAGCAGTTGCGGTGGATGCCGCCGGCGCATCGAAGACCGCCAATGATATTTTTGTGGAAAGTGCTCTACGCGGATTGCACCTCGCGTTTGTACAATTGCCGCTAATCTGGTTTCAATCAGGCCAGATAGCCATTGCCGAATCCAGGGCGACTGTCACATGTCTGCGTTCCGTCTTGATGAAGCCGGAACATGAAGCCTGGATCGGGTCGATCTGTGCGACGCTGCAGTCGGCCATCGAGGCAGCCCAGGGGAGATAATACAGGGGATGGGGATTCAGCCTGTTCTTGAACGCGAGAAAGAAAACGTTCTCATTCAGAGCGGCGATCTCTGCGTTACCCTCTCGCCGTACCTCGGCGGAAAGATCGCCTCGATCCAGCACAAGGGCAGGGAACTCCTGCAGCAGCCACTCGCCCCGGCGCTGCCTCGTACCCGCGACATGCTGTTTGAACAGAGTGATGCGAGCGGCTGGGATGAGTGCCTGCCCTCAGTGGCCGCCTGCACGGCGCAGGGACCGGATGGCCCGGTTGCCGTGCCAGACCACGGCGACCTGTGGCGCGTGATGTGGGAGGCGATCGACAACGGCTCGGCGGTGGTGAGGCATCGCGCGGATTGCTTCTCGCTTCCTTTGAGATTGGAGCGGAGTATCGGACTGGCAAAGACGGACACGGGCTGGAGCCTGCGCCTTGAGTACATCCTTTCGAATAGAGGAGCCTGTGACGTTCCGTGGTCCTGGTCGGCACACCCACTCTTTGCTGTGGAGCGTGGTGATTTCATCGAGCTGCCCCAGACGATTACGACTCTTCGGATTGAAGGCTCGGCGCGCGGCCGGCTCGGTGCGCCCGGCGAATCGGTCGCATGGCCGCTGGCAACGCTGACTAATGGAAGCGTCGCCAATCTGGCTCGGGTCGAGCCTGCTTCCTCTGCCATTGGAGAAAAAGTCTTCGCGGGTCCGCTCGACTCCGCATCCGCATGGTGTGTCCTGCACAGGCCCTCGGCTGGATTGAGAATCCGGGTGCGCTTCGACGCCGGCAAAACTCCGTATCTGGGTATGTGGCTCTGCTATGGCGGATGGCCCGAAGGCTCCGGCCCCAAACAGAACTGCGTCGCACTCGAACCGGCCACAGCCCCAGTGGATTCACTGGCTCAAACGGGAAGCTGGTCCCGCAGCCTGGCGCCCGGCAGCTCGTACTCCTGGTACACGACGGTTGATGTTGAATTGGCTGAAAGAGAATCCACTCATGCATGATCCTGCTGCTCTGCGTTCTATCCACCTGAAACGATTTCAGACTGCACCATCGATCTTTGCGGCTCCGGGACGCGTGAATCTGATTGGCGAACATACGGACTACGCCGAAGGATTTGTGATGCCGGCTGCCATTGACTTCGCCACGCTCGCGGCCATCTCGCCCCGGTCCGACGGCAAGGTGGTGCTGTATTCAGAGAACTTTAGCCAGGAGCAAAGCTACGATGTTTCGGCATTGCCCCTGCGGCGTGAAGGGCAATGGACTGACTACCCGATGGGTGTGATGGCGATTCTCGCCGGGGAAGGCCACCGGATTCCTGCGATGAGCCTGAGCCTCTGGGGCGACGTGCCGGTGGCTTCGGGTCTCTCCAGCTCCGCAGCGCTGGAAGTGGCGACGGCGCTGGCGGCGACGAGCCTTCTTGGAGTTCAGATGCCGGGGCCGGTGCTGGCGCGGCTCTGCCAACGCGCTGAGAATGAGTTCGTCGGCGCAAACTGCGGCATCATGGATCAATTCATCTCTGCCAACGGTGCCAGGGACCACGCGCTGCTGCTGGACTGCCGCGATCTAAGCTACAAGCTTGCGCCCATTCCCCACAGCATTGCGCTGGTCATTGCGAACACCATGGTGAAGCATTCCGTGGCCGGAGGCGAGTACACCACGCGGCGCGCGGAGGTGGAAGAGGCTTGCGCGGTCATCGCCCGTCACCGGCCAGAGGTGCGCTTTCTGCGCGACGCCACGGTAAGTGATCTTCACCAGTGGGGTGGAGAGATGAGTTCGAATGCGCTGAAGCGCGCCCGGCACGTGATTACTGAGAACCTTCGGACGGTGGCAGCAGCCGACGCGCTGATGAGCAACAACCTTGCACAACTGGGCCGCCTGATGGCGGAGGCGCACAGGAGCTATAGCCAGGACTTCGAGGCCAGCTGCGTTGAGGCCGATGCCATGGTGGCGCTGGCGCAGGACCTGCCGGGGCTGATTGGAGCGCGGCTCACCGGTGGAGGATTCGGCGGCTGCACCGTCAATCTGGTGGAAGCCGCGCATGCGGCTGAATTTGCGGAAGCTCTTGGCGCGCGGTATTCGGCTGAGATCGGAATTGTGCCCGAGGTTCACATCTGCCATGCGAGCGCTGGGGCGCATCAAGTGGAGTAGGAGCTACTCAAGCGGGTGCCGAGTGCCGCAGGCACCTTGCATAGCGTTCTGCCACACAGGTTTGTGACATCACTGCAACTTTCGTGCCTGTTTTTGCACACCGCCGTTTCAGCGCCGCACTGATTTTCAGCCTGTTTTTATTTCGTCCTTGTTAAAATTAGGCAGGGTTCTAACCAGGTCAGGATCGCCGCCGTCTGGGCGAGCTGGACCTGTTTCCCTTTGCTTTCAATTCAATCCCTGAGCCGCGCGGCAAAATCGACGCGGCAGAGAGATCGCTCAATGCAATCCAACTCTGGCAAGCCTTTTTCCTATGAGTCATTTCCGCAATCGGGCCTGGTCGCATATTTCTCGATGGAGATCGCCATTCAGCCTGCAATGCCCACCTACTCCGGCGGCTTGGGCGTGCTGGCAGGCGACACACTGCGCTCGGCTGCGGACCTGAGCGTCCCGCTGGTTGCGTTTTCGCTGGCGCATCGCAAAGGCTATTTTCAGCAGCATCTGGACAGCGCCGGGGACCAAACCGAAGAGATTCAGCCCTGGAATCCCGCGGACTTCTGCACGGAAGAACCTGTCCGGGTGACGGTCGCCATTGAGGATCGCGTGGTGACGGTGCGGGCCTGGCGCCATGACTTGCAGGGCCGGTCTGGCCATGTAGTTCCCATTTACCTGCTCGATACGGACCTCGACGAGAATTCGGGCTGGGATCGCGCCCTGACGGATCACCTCTATGGCGGCGACACCAACTATCGCCTGCAGCAGGAGATTGTGCTGGGCATGGGCGGCGCGCGCATGGCCGCCGCGCTCGGTCTGCATCTGAACGTGTATCACATGAACGAAGGGCACGCGGCATTGCTCACGCTGAGCCTGCTGGAAAGCCAGATGGGCGGGGGCCCACTGGGTGTCGTGTCAGATTCGGACATCCAGAGCGTGCGGCAGCGTTGCGTCTTCACGACTCATACGCCTGTCCCTGCCGGGCACGATCGTTTTTCGATGGAGCAGGTGGTTCGCATCCTGGGCGGTGAGCGCTCGGCACGCCTGGAGCAGCTGCGCTGCTTTGAAGATGGGCTGCTCAACATGACCCTGCTGGCGCTGCGGCTCTCGCGCTACGCCAATGCTGTGGCGATGCAGCACGGCAAGGTGTCTCGCGAGATGTTCCCCGGCTTTGCGATCGATTCGATCACCAACGGCGTGCATGCTTCCACCTGGATGTGTGAGCCGATCCAGCAGATGCTGGATACGCACCTGCCCGCATGGCGGCGCGACAACCTGTATCTGCGCAATGCGATTGAGATTCCTGAGCAGGAGATCCTGCACGCGCACGCACGCGCCAAGGAGACGCTGCTCAGCGAGGTGGCGTCGCGCGCCGGGCTGGTCCTCAACCCCAACGTGCTGACGCTCGGCTTTGCACGCCGTGCGGCCACGTACAAGCGCGCCAGCCTGCTGTTGAAGGAACCGGAGCGGCTGCTGGAGATCGCAACCAAGGCCGGCGGCCTGCAAATCCTCTATGCCGGCAAGGCGCATCCGCAGGATGGACCGGGCAAGGCGCTCATCCATCATGTCATCGAGACCGCCGGCAAGCTCTCCAACGAAATGCTGCGCATCGTCTATCTCGAAAACTACGCCTGGGATCTCGGCGCTCTTCTCACAGCGGGCGTGGACGTGTGGGTCAACACGCCGCGGCGGCCGTATGAAGCCTCCGGCACCAGCGGCATGAAGGCTGCGATGAACGGCGTCCCGAGCCTGTCCATCCTCGACGGCTGGTGGATTGAGGGCTGCATCGAAGGCTTCACGGGCTGGGCCATTGAAGACGGCGCCGACGATGACGCCGAAGCGCAATCCCTCTATGGCAAGCTGGAGAACGCGGTTGTGCCGCTTTATCTGGAAGGCAGAGAACACTGGGCGCGCATGATGCGGACGACGTTGGCCTTCAACGGCTCCTACTTCAACACCAACCGCATGGTGAAGCAGTACACACGCAACTCGTATTATCCCGTGCGGCTGATGTCGAAGGCACAGGTGGAAGAACCCGTCTACGCCGGATAGCCTGAAGCGGTTGCCGAAGAGCAACAGCCCCGGAAACGTCTCCTGCAAAGGGAGATCTTTCCGGGGCTTTTTCTGTGCGGAATCGCCCTGGCGCGGGTCGATCATTCAACACGCTCGCAGTCGTGAGCAGGATGAATGGATGACGCCTGTTGAAGAGAGCCGCTATCAGTGCGGATGGGCTGGGCCTATACAGACGATCCACGAGTGGGGACTTTCTTTGCCGACTTCATCGGCTCAAGCGCGGACCATGGCCTCGATGTCAGAGGATGCATCGATCGAATTTTCAGAACGGCTCACGGTGCAAAACCTTGGACGAATGAGCCTCAGATGCCGGACGAGCAAATACTGCGGCCTCGGACGTGAACGCTCTTTACCCTCACCCGCGCAGCCGCGCCAGCCCCTCACACGCAAGCTCCGCCACCGCCTCTGCCAGCGTCGGCGACGCATTCAGTGACTCCGGCCGCTCCAGCCTTACCCCCAGCTTCCGCGCATATTCCTTGAACGCAATATCCACGTCGTACAAAATCTCCACGTGGTCGCACAGGAAACCCACCGGCTGCAGCAGCAGCGTCTTCACGCCCTCCGCCGCAATCGCATCCAGCGTCGCCTCCACCGTCGGCCCAATCCACGGCCCGCCGCTCGCGCCCTGGCTCTGAAACGCAAACCACCACCGCGGAATTTCCGGCACGCGCGCCGCCACCAGCTCCGCCGTGTGCTTCGCCTCTTCCGCATACGGGTCGGCGCCCTCGCCTGGCCAATGCCGTGGCTGGCCCTCACTCGCCGCCGGTGTCTGGATCGTCCGGCACGGCACGCTGTGCGCCGTAAACAAAACGGGAACCGCCGCACCCGTCTCCGCCCGCAGCCGCGTCATCGCCGCCCGCAGCCGCTCTGCAAAGGCCTCCGCCAGCAGCGGATGCTGCGCCCAGCCTTCCGTAAAATCAATCCGCATCTGCCCCGCTTCGGCCTGTGTCGCCCGCTTATACAGTCCCACGCTCGTGCGCGAGTTCTGCGGCGCCAGGCAAATCACCGCCGCCGCCTCCACACCGTCCGCGCGCATCTGCTTCACCACATCGGGAATATACGGCCGCCAGTTGCGCATCCCCACATACACGCGCACCGCCTCGCCCGACCGATGCAGCGCGGCCTCCACCATCCGGCCCTGCTCCATCGTCAGCTCCGTCAGCGGACTCCGCCCAATCAGTGCATACCGGTGCTGAATCTCTTCAATCACCGCCTGCGGCAGCGGCCGCCCGCTCACCACATTGCGCAGATACTCGGGAATCTGCTCCACCGTCTCCGGCGTTCCATGCGCCAGCAGCAGCACCGCTTCCTTAGCCACGCGCCGGACCCTCCAGCCGGAACTCACGCACCATCTTCACCACCGCCTGCACGTTCTCCACCGGCGTCCCCGGAACAATCCCGTGCCCCAGGTTGAAGATGTGCCCCGGCCGTCCGCCTGCCGCGCGCAAAATCTCCTTCACACGCAGCTCAAGCACCTCCGGCGGCGCAAACAGCGTAATCGGATCCAGATTCCCCTGCACCGCGTGGCCGTGGCCCACCGCGCGCCAGCCCTCGTCCAGCGGCTGCCGCCAGTCCAGCCCAATCACGTCCGCGCCGGTCGAGGCCATCTCACTCAGCAGCCCCGCCGTCTCCACGCCAAAGTAGATCACCGGCACGCCCATCGCCTGCACCGCGCGCACCAGCCGCTTGCTCGCCTCAAACGCATAGTCCTTGTAATCGGCCAGCGAAAGCGACCCCACCCAGCTATCAAAAATCTGAATCACGTCCGCGCCCGCCTGCACCTGCAAGCGGCAATACTCCGTCAGCACCGTCACAATCTTGTCCAGCAGCGTGCGCCACGCCAGCGTATCGCCATACATCATCTGCTTCGTGTGCACGTAATTCCGCGAGCCGCCGCCCTCAATCATGTAGCTCGCCAGCGTATACGGCGCGCCGCAGAACCAGATCACGCCCAGCCGCTCGCGAAAGTGCGCCGCCACCTTCTCAATCGCACGCGCCACATAGCCCAGCTCCGCCGCTCGGTCTGTCCTGAGCGCCTTCACATCCTCCGCCGTCCGCACCGGGTGATGCACCACCGGCCCTTCGCCCGCCTGGAACTCAAACGGCAGCCCCATCGGCTCCAGCGGCAGCAGCAGATCGGCAAAGATAATCGCCGCATCCACGCCCAGCTTCTCCGCCGCGGTAATCGTCACCTCCGCGGCCAGCTCCGGCTGCTTGCAGATCTCCACCAGCGTGTGGTGCTTCCGCACCTCGCGGTATTCCTGCATATACCGCCCCGCCTGCCGCAAAAACCACACTGGCGTCCGGTCCACGGGCTTGCGCAAACACGCCCGCACAAACCGGCTGCCGTCCAGAATCGTATCAGGGCTGCTCTCAGGAGCAGCCGCGTTCGAATCAGTCATTTCCATATACGCTGATTTTACCGGGCGGACGGTATGACTTGGGAACCACCCATCCCGATGGCAGGGAATATCACTGTGCCTTTCCCATTGGCAACGCTGTCAGGTCCACAAATCCGTCAGTCACGAAGTCCTCACGACGGAACACGTCCTTGAGTACCGGCTCGGAAAACTTCGTTACAAATCCACTACTTGTCACATCAATCCTTTGGAGATATGCAAGTGAAGCATATTCAGTTGCCTGCTTCTTCTGGGTCACACTCACTGTACGGATTGATACAGTTCCATCT
>JAGWML010000116.1 GCA_028873155.1 Acidobacteriota bacterium | reverse complement strand
CTGTTGCACCATCACGTCGGAGGGGCAGAGGTTGAGCGTGGCGCGGTTGTGGCGCAGCCGCAGCAGCGGCCAGATGTATGGCTCCAGAAACGCCATGCGGTAGTAGTGCAGATACTTCGGCAAGTCCGTGTGGTACGAGATCACGAGGGGCGTTTTGAGAGGCCCGCCATCGCCACCGCCCGCGTAGTAGAGCCCGGCCACGCCCAGCAGAATCGGTTCGGCGACGTGAATCACGTCCGGCCGGAATGCCTGCAAGACTTGCCGCATGGAGGCGCGCGGCAGCGAGAGCCGCAGCTCCGGATAGAAGGGAAGTGCGCGGCCTTTCACGCCCACCACGCGCGCGCCCTCATACTCGGTGATGCCGCCTTCGGGCGCGAAGATCAGCACCTCGTGGCCCATCCGCACCAGTTGGCGCGCCGTCTGGCACAGCGTCGTGACGATGCCGTCGACTTTCGGAACAAAGGTTTCCGTGAAAAAGACAATCCGCATGCAGGTGGGTCAGGCTCGTTTCCAGCGGCAAGTGGCTGGCGGTTCAATCTGTGGTGCGTGAACAGGCGCGGAATCTGCCCGGTGCAGGTTCGCTCGAACCCGAGCCTAACATGCGCGGCGGCGGTTTTCAGTGAATGCGGCGAGGACGGTTATCGATCCGCGACGAGCATCAGCAGGTCAGGCTTCACGCTGCACGGCGTCCGTGGCAGCGCATTCCAGCTCGACCCGTCGTCATAGCGCAGCGCCAGCAGCTCAATGGTCTGCACTGAGGTGAACCCGGGTAACACAAGTTCACCGGCTACGCTATCCTTGTCCTCGGCCCGCATCCGCACCGCCAGCGTCCGGCTCAGCGTCGCCGCATCTCCTGCAGTGGATAACGATGGATCGACGCGACCCTTGGAGCCGAATCCCCGAGCGACGACCCGCGCCTGCACGATGTGCTTCCCATTTCCGTCCCCCAGAATCAGGTGAATCCTCTGCGAAGGCTGGTCCGGCTCCGTCTTGCTTCCATTTTTGTTGTCCCGCCGCACCACCAGCATGCCGTGTCCTGGGCCCTGTTGAGCCTGCATCTGCACCGGGCAGATCGTCGCCTTCGGCGCGACCAAGGGCTGTGGCGTACTCGAATTCAAGCCTCCGATCGAGAAGACGCCTCTGCCCATGCTCTCCATCCCCGCGACACCAGCACTTTGCTCCTGCGGGGGTTGGTACACACTCTGGGCTGCGAGTCCCAACGTGCCAGAAAGAAGCAGCGAGACAAAACCTGCGTATGCACGCGTCATGGTGGTCCTCCTTCGTGCCCGTCAGGGCCGGCAGGCATTCGCGCACAGCATCAACATACGCCCGTTTCGCTGAAAATTCCAATGCCCCCGCCGCCGGTCCAGACCGTGCATCCGCCCAACCGGCGTAAGCCCCCGCTGTGGTACCGTTTGAATACGGCGCCTGCCGAGCCGCTCCGCAGGCGGCAGACACAGGGCCTCAGAGCGACTTAAAACTACGATGTCCCAACAGCCGGAAATGATTGCGTCCTCCACACCCGCGAACCCGGCGACGGATCGTAGACAATCCGATGGGGACGCACCCGCCTCGGCCCCGGAGCCATCACGGATCGACTCCCATCCTCAGCGCATTCCTTCCTGGCTTATCCGCGCCGAGCTGTTTCTGCGCGTTCTGGTGCGCCTCTATATCGGACTCGCCATCTGCTACGCCCCATGGTCCAGTCTCTTCTGGGACCAGAACCCGCTGTTTCTGCAATTCCCGACGTTGGGCATCTATGCAGCCAATGGAGCGGTTCGCGGCATCATATCTGGATTGGGGCTCTTGAATCTGTGGATCGCGTTCCAGGACGCCGTTCGCTCCAGAGGAAAATAGACGCATGAACGATCTCGAGAAGGAAGCGTCCGCTGGCAGTCCGTCCGCGACGCAGGGAAGCCCATCGGCGGTTGCTGCAATACCCGGCAACGGACAGCCGCCGCAACTGGACCGCGCTCCACTGGCCTACGAGAACGGTAGTTTCCTCAACAGCCCCGATGGCCGCCTCATCCGCATCGTGGCCGAGTTCATGGAGCCGCTGGCCCGCTTCCGTCATGAGCGCATCCAGGACACGGTGGTGTTTTTCGGCTCGGCGCGCTTCCGCGGCCGCGAAGAAGCCGACCATGCTCTTGAATTGCTCGATAACACAGGCTCGCTGCAGCCAGCGCCCAGCGAAGAGCAGCCTGCCCGCGCTCCTGAGATCGCCGCAGGCAGGGCCACTGATCTTCAGCGCAAGCGCGCCGTCGCCGCGGTCGAGATGGCCCGCTACTACGAAGATGCGCGGCGTCTGGCCCACATGCTCACCACCTGGGCGTCATCCATTCCCTCGCCGCGCCATCGCTTCGTAGTCACCTCCGGCGGCGGGCCGGGCATCATGGAGGCCGCCAACCGCGGCGCCTATGAGGCCGGCGGCAAGACCATCGGCATGAACATCCGCCTGCCCTTCGAGCAGCACCCGAACCCCTACATCACGCCCGCGCTCAACTTCGAGTTCCATTACTTCTTCATGCGCAAGCTGTGGTTCGCCTACCTGGCCAAGGCGCTGGTCGTCTTTCCCGGCGGCTTCGGCACCCTCGACGAGATGTTTGAACTGCTCACGCTGGCGCAGACCCACAAGATGGCCAAAAAGATCACCGTCGTCGTGTACGGGCCGGAGTACTGGAACAAGGTCTTCAACCTGGAGACGCTCGTCGATACCGGCGCCATCTCGCCCAAGGACATCGAACTCTTCCAATTTGCCAGCACGCCCGAGCAGGCATTTGAGCTCCTGCGCGACGGCCTCACCGCAAATTACCTCGTCCCTGAGGCCACTGCGGCGGCCGAACACGCCTTTCAGGAGATCATGCCCGGCGCCACTCTCGAGGACTTCCTAGGCCCGGACCTGATGCGCAACGGGAGATGACCATTTGTATTGACAAAGGTGCGCATACGGACTTTCCTCTGCTCGTCGTCCAGCGCTCGAGAGGCCCGATTCATGCGAAGAAAAATCAGCAACTTCGAGCTCCGGAAACGTATAATCACACGAGCAGAATCTTCCCCGAATCGTCTGCTCCAATTTCATCAATCCTCGCCCGATGGGCGGATTTTTCATCGGTTCAGACTTTTCAGCGGTATTTCGAGGGACTTTGAGCTGCGTATACGAATCTCTCCAGGATTCAAAGCGAATTCGCAGGTTCTTAATGCACTTTTGCCGGTCATTGCAGGAATATAGGACCGGGATTCCGGCTGAATTACGGAGTGAGTAGCAGCATGGCGAATGCGACAATCTCATACCTTTGGCGCGACCCCAATGCCGCCAAAGGCTTTCGCACGGGCCTTTCCCTTCATAGCCATACCAATCAGTCCAAAGAGACGCTGGCGTTTCTGGCCAAGTTCGGCAACCAGTTCCCGGTCATGCGTCCTCTGCTGGCGCGCATGGAGCGCCGCTCAGAGGACAATCACGGCCTTGCCGTCAATTACTCCGCGAGCTATTGGACGCCGCCCATGACTCCCCGGCTGGCCTTCGACCTTGAGAGCGGCCAGATTCAGAAGCTTGATGTCGCCTCAATGGTCTCTCTCACCGATCACGACAGCATCAATGCGCCGATGTTGCTGCGCACCGTCTCCAGCGTGGACCAGATTCCCATTTCGGTGGAGTGGAGCGCGCCCTACGGAGGAGTGCAGTCCTTCCATCTGGGCATCCACAACCTGCCCAGCTCCAGCGCGGCCGAGTGGATGACCATCTTCAAGAACTTTACGGCAAATCCCAGCGATACTGCCTTGACCGAGATCCTCGCAGCACTCGACAAAGAGCCCGACGTGCTCATCATCTTCAACCATCCCACATGGGACCTCTACATGGTGGGTAAAGATAAGCACGCAGTGCTGATGGACAGGTTTCTCCAGGAGAACAGCGCCTTTCTGCATGCCCTGGAACTGAACGGCCTGCGCAACTGGGATGAAAATCGCGCGGTGCGCCGCCTGGCGGACAGGTGGAAGATGGAGCTCATCTCCGGCGGTGATCGCCATGGCGTGGAGCCCAACGCCAACATCAATCTGACCAATGCCTCCACCTTTACTGAGTTTGTCCATGAGATCCGCCAGGAGAAGAAGAGCAAAGTGCTCTTCATGCCCCAGTATGCCGAGCCGTGGAAGCATCGCATCCTCCAATCCACCATCGACGCGATCCGCCACTATCCCGAATTTCCTCCGGGCTCGCGTACCTGGGATGAGCGTGTCTACCACCCGGACGCCAACGGTGTGCTGCGGCCCCTGAGCGAGCTGTGGCCAAGCGGCTCCGCACCCTCGGTGATGCGCTGGGGCATGCGGATTGTTGAGTTGCTGGGCAAAGGGCCCGTGTCAGGCGGCCTCCGGCTGGCCTGGAGCGAGACCAATGAACTGCGCCTGGCCCTGGGCGAAAACGACGGCTGACAAGAGCCGATTTCCCGTCGCGATCGACGCATCAATCCATCGGTGCAGCGCCAGTACCAGTGAGCGTCGACTTTCAGATCGGCGTGGTTTTCTAGCTATTGATTGCCCCTTCCCCTGCATCAACGCCCTGGCTCTGGCTTGATTGCTGGCGATCTCTCGGCAGTTCCGGCTTTTGCATGTACTCTTCGGGTTCCTCACTCAATTGAAGAGGTATTGTCCCGCGATTCATCCCCTGTTGATGTTCGCCTTCGACAATGGAGACGTAGCAGCCAGCGAAAGCCGAATCAGCGAAAGCCGAACAAAGGGGAGCGGACATGGCCAACTCGACCATCTCGTACCTGTGGCGCGACCAGAACGCCGCGAAGGGATTCCGCACAGGCGTTTCGTTGCACAGCCACACCAATCAGTCCCGAGAGACGCTGGATTTTCTTGCGAACCTCGGCAACCAGTACCCTCTGATTCGCCCGCTGCTGGCAAGGCTGGAACGCAGGTCAGAGCAGCAGTATGGCGTGCGCATCAACTATGCCGCCAGCTACTGGACTCCGCCCATGACACCCAAGCTGGCCTTTGATCTCGAAAGCCACCAGATTGAATCGCTCGATGTGGCGCCCATGGTTTCCATCTCAGATCACGACAACATTCAAGCGCCCATGCTGTTGCGCACCGTTCCCAGCGCGCGGCAGATTCCGGTTTCAGTGGAGTGGACGGCTCCGTATGGCGGCGTGCAGGCCTTTCATCTGGGCGTACACAACCTGCCCAGCGCCCGCGCCACCCAGTGGATGGCGGAACTGGAAGCCTTCACCGCCGATCCCAGCGATGCGCGGCTCACGGAAATCCTGGTTGCGCTGCACAACGAGCCCAACGTGCTGGTGGTCTTCAACCACCCGATGTGGGACCTCTACCTGGTCGGCCAGGAGAAGCATCAGTTTCTGGTGAACGAGTTCCTGCAGAAGAACGGCGCCTGGATGCATGCGCTGGAGCTGAACGGACTGCGCCCGTGGGACGAGAACCGCGCGGTTCGCAAGCTGGCCGAAAGCTGGAACATGCTGCTCATCTCCGGCGGCGACCGCCACGGCGTGGAGCCGAACGCCAACATCAATCTGACCAACGCTGCCACGTTTACTGAGTTTGTCCACGAGATTCGCCGGGAGAAGAAGAGCAAGGTGCTCTTCATGCCCCAGTACGCGGAGCCGTGGAAGCATCGCCTTCTGCGCTCCACGCTCGATGCGATTCGCAGTTATCCGGATTTTCCGCAAGGTTCACGCACGTGGGACGAGCGCGCCTATCATCCCGATGCCAGTGGCGTCGTTCGCCCTCTGAGCGAGCTCTGGCCAAAGGGACGTGCGCCGCTTGGCATCGCCTGGACCATTGGCATGGTGCAGCTTCTGGGTACGGGACCGGTTTTCGACGGTCTCCGCATGGCATGGAGCGACTCCCAGCAGTTGCGCCTGGCACTGGGCGAAACTGAGGGATAAGGCAGCGAGCCGGAGCCTCGTGTTTCCGGCAGCCTGAGTGGGGATGGAAACACCACGAATGCCGCGCGTCGCGTACTTCCCTGACTCGTTTCACGAGGTCAACGGCGTCGCCCACACCAGCCGTCACTTTGAGGCCTTTGCGCGCCGCCACAATCTGCCCTTTCTCTGCGTCCGAGCGGGAAACCGCGCTCTGCACTTCCAGCAGGAGGACAACGTCTGGACGCTTGAACTGCCCCGTGGCCCGCTCTCGTTTCCTCTTGAAAAAGACCTGAGCTTCGACCCAGCCTTCGGCCGCCACATGCCGCTCATCGATGAAGTCATCGAGCGCTTCAAGCCCGATCTGATCCACATCACCGGCCCCAGCGAGGTGGGCCTGCTCGGCGCCGGCCTTGCCAACGTGATGGGCCTGCCGCTCGCCGCAAGCTGGCACACCAACGTCCACGAGTACGCAGCGCGCCGCTCTTCCTGGTTCCTGCGCCTGCTGCCGCCACGCGAGTCATCCGCTGCGGGCGAGACGATCGAAGACATCACGATGACCGCCGCAGCCGGTTTTTACTCTGCCGCGCAGGTGCTCTTCGCACCCAATCCGGAACTGTGTCAGACCCTGATCCGCCTCACCGACCGCCCCTGCCACCTGATGCCCCGCGGCGTGGATGCCGCGCTCTTCCATCCTGCGAATCGCCACCGCGACCCAGCTGACCGTGCAATCGTGCTCGGTTTTGTTGGCCGGCTTTCCGTAGAGAAGAATGTTGCGCTCCTGGCGCAGATCCAGCACGAACTCGACCAAAGCCAGAAGAATTTCCGCTTCCTCGTCGTCGGCCATGGCGCTGAACAATCGTGGTTGCGCGAACGGCTGCATCGAGCGGAGTTCACCGGCGTCCTGCACGGAGAAGATCTGGCCGCCGCCTACGCGTCGATGGACGTCTTCGTCTTCCCCTCGCATACGGACACCTTTGGCAACGTCGTGCTTGAAGCGCTCGCTTCCGGCGTGCCCGCCATCGTCACGCCCGATGGAGGCCCGAAGTCGATTGTGCGCGATGGTGTGACCGGCAGGGTTGTGGACGACCAGAACTTCGCTCACGCAATCGCTGAGATTCTGGCCGACCCCGAACGCCACGCTTCGATGCGCGCCGCCGCCCGCGCCTACGCCCTCACCATGAGCTGGGATGCCGTCTTTGAAGGCGTCTATGCGGGATATGAGTCGCTTCTTTGCCGCCATGACTTACGTATGAGCTAAGGTAAAGCTCCGGCAGTTCCGGCAGCGCGCCGCCCTGTCCGCAAATCCAGCGTGAATGGCATCTCCCGGTCCGCGACCATCTCCCACCCCAGCCCGTGCAACTGGCCGTTTGCGAAGCCGCGAATCGTGATGCCCTCGTCGGAGAGCTTCGCGGACTCCCACGCCTGCCCCTGCGCGCCCCAGGCCAGAATCGAGTGATGCCCGACGAAGAGCATCAGCCCCTGTGCCACGGCGCTGAGCACTTGCAGCACGGGCCGGTAGGAGATCATCGTGAATCGCTCTGGCACGCGCGTGTCAACCATATACGCATAGCCGCCGGAGATGGCGCACAGCTCATCCGGGTTCGGAGTAGACCACAGCCCCGTCGGCGCCGCCGGATCGCGAAAGCCCAGCGCGCAGGTTGCCAGAAACGGCTGCGCGCCGTCGCCCGGCCGCACCATGACCTCCAGCGCACCGCGCTCCACCTCTTCTGCCTCGCGGGGATACACAAAGTGCCGCGCCGGAAGAATCGCAGGACGCGCCGCCAGCACCTCTGCCTGCCAGTTGTGGGGAAAAGGGAAGTGAAGGACCGACGTCGCCACGCGCTTACACTCCCACGAAGCGTTCCACGCGCTGCTGCACGCAGGGAATGCCCAGCCCGAGCTCTGCGCCTTCTTCGATGAGCGGCACGAGCCTGTCGAACTCCGGCCCGGAGTGCATTCCTGTCAGGGCAATGCGCACCGGATGGAAGAGTTCCTTGCCTTTCACCGCGGCCGCTACCTTGATCTCATTCATCCAGGTCTTGAAGACCTGCGGCGTGACGTTCGCGCTGTTGGCGCGTGCCCGGTCCGCCAGCTCTGCCAGCACAATTCGCGCAGAGTCGGCCGCTAGCACTTCCTGGTTTTCGGGCAGCATCCGGGCTGCATCGGGATCGAATCCAAAGACGAACGCAGCCTTCGGAGCCAGCTCGTCCAGCTTGTCCACGGAGGGCGCAAACAGCTCCACCAGCTGCTCCATCCAGGCCACCACGGCTTCGCTTGCGGCTTCGCGCGCGGGCAGCCGCTCGCCAAACGATGCCCACACCAGGTCCACCAGTCGGCTCGCAGACGCGAGCTTGATGGAGTGCCGGTTCAGCCAGTTGAGCTTGTCCAAGTCGAACACAGCCGGCGACGGCGTCACGCGCTCCAGCTTGAAGGCGCGTGTCAGTTCCTCGAGCGTGAAGGTCTCAGTCTTTCCGTCCTCCGCGCCCCACCCCAGCAGCGCCAGATAGTTCACCAGCGCCTCAGGCAGATAGCCCATCTCGCGGAAGCTCGCAACCGAAGTGGCGCCGTGCCGCTTCGACAGCCGTTCGCGATCCGCACCAAGAATCGTCGACAGATGCGCGAACTCCGGCACAGGCCAGCCAAATGCTTTGTAGATCGCCACCTGCTTCGGCGTGTTTGAAATATGGTCGTCACCGCGAATCACATGGGTGATCTGCATCAGCGCATCGTCAATCGTCACCACGTAGTTGTAGACCGGCATGCCGGGCGCGCCTTGCTGGTGAGACGGAACACCCGATCGAACTTCTGACCGGACCAGGACTGGATCACTCACCGTCTCGGCGGCGAACTCGACCGGCCCGCGCACGATGTCATGAAAGCCCAGCGGCTCCGGGCCAATCTTCAGCCGCACGGCAAAGGGCAACCCCGCTGCCATGCGCTGTTCCGCTTCCGCTGCGCTCAAATTGCGGCAGCGGCCCGAATAGACCTGCGGCTTGTGTTCCCGCACCGCCTGCTGATGTTCGGCCATGAGCTCTTCCGGCGTGCAGAAGCAGCGGTATGCCTTGCCTTCCGCAAGCAGCTTCCCGGTGAGCTCGGCGTAGATCTGCTGCCGCTCCGATTGGCGATATGGCCCGAAGCGGCCGCGTTCGTTTTCCAGAGGATCGCCGGGCCGCCCGGTGCCCGGTCCCTCATCCCAGTCCAGACCCAGCCACAGCAGGTCTTCGATGAGCTGCTTTTCGTAGCGCGGCTCAGAGCGCTCGACGTCTGTATCCTCGATGCGCAGCAGGAAGTCGCCACCCAACCGTCGCGCAAACAGCCAGTTGTAGAGCGCAGTTCGCGCGTTGCCTACATGCAGCATTCCTGTCGGCGATGGGGCAAACCGGACTCGTACCCGTTCGCTTGTCATAGCAGCCTTGATGATAGTCGAATCCTGGATGGACCGACGCAGTTGCGCGTGGCGCGCTGAAACGCCCTTGCGCCGGTCCAACGCGCATCGCGCTGCCGCAATCGGACTGATGAGCTGGTCTGTTCAGACGCACCGGCCGTTCGCGGGGCTGGTGGGTGCTAGAGGCCAACGGCACAGGTCTCGGAATTCATCGCAAAAGCGGAGATAGGGAGAAATTGACCGAGCGAGACCGTGCACGCTTTCTGCGAAAAATATTG
>JAGWML010000311.1 GCA_028873155.1 Acidobacteriota bacterium | reverse complement strand
ACCAGCTGCCCGCGCTCCTCGGCCATCTCCACACCGTCGGCGTCGATGCCTTCTTCGGCCTTGACGCGGAGCAGGACTTTGCCAACTCGAGCGCGATGATCTCGTTCTACAGCGCCGGCGGTCTCGGCCTGCCCGAGCGCGACTATTACACACGCTCGGACGCCAAATCCGTCGAGCAGCGCAGGCAGTACGTGGAGCACGTCCACAACATCTTTGTACTCGCCGGTGAGCCGGACGCGCAGGCGCAAAAGGACGCAGCCACTGTGCTGGACCTTGAGACCCGCCTGGCCAAGGCCTCGCTCACCATCACCGAGTTGCGCGACCCGAAAAATATCGACCACCCCACCACCCTCGCAGCCTTCAGCAAAGATCTCGCGCACTTCTCGCTGGCCAGGTACGTTGCCGCGGCGCAGGCGCCTGCAAGCGGCAAGATGAATGAGACGGAGCCGAAATTCTTTGCCGAGTTCAACGAGGTTCTCGCCGGTACACCCATCGACCAGATCCGCACCTACCTGCGCTGGCACCTGCTCCACGCCTACGCCGGCACGGCCATGCCGCAGAGTTTCGACCATGAAACGTGGCATTTCTACGCGCACATCCTCAACGGAGCCGAGGTGCAGCAGGACCGCTGGAAGCGCTGCACCAGCCGCGTGGATCGCGAGATGGGCGAGGCCCTCGGCCAGGTCTACGTCGCCAAATACTTTCCGCCCGATGCAAAGAAGGAAGCGCTCGACATGACCCTCGCCATCGAGCAGGCCATGGAGAAGGACATCGACTCGCTCGACTGGATGAGCCCCGCCACCAAGGTGCAGGCCAAGGCCAAGCTGCACGCTGTGATGAACAAGATCGGCTACCCGGACAAGTGGCGCGACTACTCCAAACTCACCATCGTTCGTGGCGATTCTCTCGGCAATCGGGAGCGCACACAAGCTTTTGAATTCGCGCGCGAGATGGCCAAGATCGGCAAGCCCGTGGATAAGAATGAGTGGCTCATGTCGCCGCCCACCGTCAATGCCTACTACGATCCGCAGATGAACAACGTGAACTTCCCCGCGGGCTATTTCCAGCCGCCGTTCTTCAGCCCGAAAGAAGATGACGCCGCCAACTACGGGGACATGGGATCCACCATCGGCCACGAGCTTACGCACGGCTTCGATGACGAAGGCCGCCAGTACGACAAGGACGGCAACCTCAAAGACTGGTGGACCAAGGACGACGAGCAGAAGTTCAACCAGAAGGCCGAGTGCGTCGTGAAGCAGTACGATGCCATCGAGCCCGTACCCGGTGTTCACCTCAACGGCAAGCTCACGCTCGGCGAAAATCTTGCGGACATTGGCGGCACCTGGCTCGCCTGGATGGCATGGCAGGAGCAGGCCGCGATGCATCACGTGGACATCACTGCGAAGATGGACGGCTACACGCCCGACCAGCGCTTCTGGATCGCCTATGCGCAGCAGTGGTGCACGCAGACCCGCCCCGAGCAGTTGCGCACCCAGGCCCAGACTGACCCGCACGCGCCGGACGAGGACCGCACGAACTCCGTCCTGCAGGACCTGCCGGATTTTGCGAAGAGCTTCAGCTGCAAGCAGGCGGACAAGATGGTGAGCGCGGAGGCCTGTCGCGTCTGGTAGCAGCGACGGGCGACTTCAATTCTCTGCGTGTTCGAGGGAGCGAAGGTTGCCGGAGAGGTGGTAGTGACGAAGGAAGGCTAG
>JAGWML010000115.1 GCA_028873155.1 Acidobacteriota bacterium | reverse complement strand
TATTTGCCCTGTGCGGCGGAGAAGACCCGGGTATCACGCGGGCGGAGATGGAAGTCTTCCAGGCTGCGCCGGGAGGCTGCGCCTTCCACCTGCTGGCCGATGCCGGCCACTTTGCCGCCTATGAACAGCCGGACGCCGTGGCAGCTTTGCTTTCGCCATGGCTTGCAACGCTCTGAGCGCTTGCGATTGAAGAAGCAAATTCGGCGGGGCCTGCCGGATGCGGTAGCCTCAAGGTAATTCAGTAGAACCGGATTCCTCACTTGACGACTGCATTGAGTTCATCGACACGACCGTTTCATCGTCTGCAGCCAGCGAGCGCCTTGCACTGCGGCGCGATTTCGCTGGAGAAGCTTGCCCGCCAGTTCGGCACGCCGCTCTACGTCTACTCTGCCGATCAGATTCTTGAGCGGCTGCGGATTTTTCAAGAGGCATTCGGGGATCGCGATACGCTGGTCTGCTACGCGGTCAAAGCCAACTCCGCGCTGGCCATTCTTGCCCTGCTTGCCGCTCATGGCGCCGGCTTTGACATTGTCTCTGGCGGCGAACTGGAGCGCGTGCTGGCGGCTGCGCCCGATGCGGCCGCGCGTGTTGTCTTTTCCGGGGTAGGCAAAACGCCAGCCGAGATGGATTTTGCGCTCGAATCCGGAATTCTTGAGTTCAACGTGGAGAGTGAAGCCGAATTGCATCTGCTGGCCGACCGCGCGCGCAGGCTCAAGCGGAAGGCTCGCTTTGCGCTCCGCGTAAATCCGGATGTCTTTGCCGAGACGCATCCCTATATCTCCACAGGCCTGCGCGAGCACAAGTTTGGCATCGACATTCGCCGCGCGCTTGCGATCTACAAATCGGTTGCCGGCAACCGCTGGCTTGAGCCGCATGGCATCAGCGTGCACATCGGTTCGCAGATTCGATCCGCCGATCCGTTTGGCGCGGCGTTGGAGCGTGTGTACAAACTGGTCCGTCAACTGGATCGAGCAGGCATTCCCCTGCAGTCGATCGACGCGGGCGGCGGCCTGGGCATTGACTATCACGGCGGCAGCTTTGACGCAGCCGCCAAGATCCACGAGTACGCGCAGGCGCTGGACGAGGCGCTCGCTGGCTATGCAGGCCGCCTGCTGATCGAGCCGGGGCGTTTTATCGTCGCCCAGGCTGGGGCGCTGGTTGCCCGTGTGTTGCATGTGAAGCGCAACGGCAAAAAGACCTTTGTCATCACAGATGCAGCAATGAACGACCTGATTCGCCCGGCGCTCTACCAGGCGCATCATGAGATTGTGCCGGTGCGCCCGAGAGCAGGGAAGCCGCGCGTGGTGGACGTGGTCGGCCCGGTCTGTGAATCCGGCGACTTCTTCGCGCGAGACCGTAATCTGGCGCCGGTTGTACCCGGCGACCTGATTGCTCTGCTCGATGCCGGCGCCTACGGCATGGCGCAGAGCTCGAACTACAACACGCGCCCGCGCCCGGCCGAGGTGCTCGTCGAAGGCCGAAAAGCGCGCCTGATTCGCCGACGCGAGACGATCGCCGATCTGCTTGCACCGGAAATCCTGACCTCAGAGAAGTGACATCGAAAAATCCTCCGCGAGCTGCAACTCTGGCCTTTCAGCGCTCGTCCCTGTAAGGTTGTGCGCGGAGGAACATTGAGAATGAGACGGTTTTCTACGGGCCTTGCTGCCCTTGCATTTGTGGCTATGACTCTCCAGTTCTCCACCGCTCTGCATGCTGACCCGCTCACGGTGAAGACGGCGCAGGGCAAGGTCCACGGAAAGACAATCAACGAAGGCAAGGTCAAGGCGTTTCTTGGGCTGCCGTACGCCGCGCCCCCGGTCGGTGACTTGCGGTGGGCCGCGCCGCGTCAGCCGGCGGCCTGGAAGGGCACGCGGGAGGCCCTGCAGTTTGGCAACCACTGCGCCCAGGGGCGTGTCTTCGACGACATGATCTTTCAGGACCCAGGGCCAAGCGAGGATTGTCTCTATCTGAATGTCTACGCTCCGGCGAATGCCAAGGCCAAAAGCAACCTGCCGGTGATGTTCTGGATTCACGGCGGCGGATACTCCGGCGGCGCGAGTTCAGAGCCGAGGCACAACGGCGACTTTCTGCCACTGCATGACGTGGTGCTTGTCACCATCAACTATCGCCTCGGCGTCTTCGGGTTCCTGGCCACCAGCGAGATGGCGAAGGAGGCCGATGGAGCAGCCGGCAATTATGGGCTGCTAGACATGGTCGCCGCGCTCCACTGGGTGCAGGACAATATCCGCGGCTTTGGCGGAAACCCTGGCAATGTCACCATCTTTGGCGAGAGCGCCGGCTCCTTTGCAGTGAGCACGCTGATGGCCTCGCCCATGGCGCAGGGACTCTTCCAGAAAGCGATTGGCGAGAGCGGCGGAGCATTTCCCAGCGCGCTGAATCTTGGCGGCGAGACCGTGGAAGAGCGCGTTAAAGTCGACGACCCGTGGGTGGAGTCGCTTGGAGCGCACTCGCTCGCTGAGCTGCGCGCCATTCCGACTGACACCGTGCTCGCGGCAACGATGAAGAAGGACGCGCCGCGCTTTTCGCCCGTCATCGATGGGCGCTTTCTCAAGGAGCCGGTTCCGGAGACCTATGCGCAGGGCAAGCAGGCACACGTTCCCCTGCTGGCCGGCTGGAATGCGGATGAAGGCAGCTTCTTTGCCATGCGCGGTATGACCGTGGACCAGTGGAAGGCCATGGCAGACGCACAGTTCAAAGACCGCGCCGCCGAGTTCCTCAAGCTCTACCCCGGTAATACCGATGCAGAGGCTCTTCGCTCCGCCATCGACTTTGGCGGCGACTCGTTTATCGCCTTCGGCACCTGGAAGTGGATCGAGGCACAGCGCAAGACCGGCGATGCGCCCGTCTACCGCTATCACTTCGAGCTGGCGGCGCTGCCCAGCAAGTATCACCCCGGCACCTTCGTCTTTCACTCGGACGACATTGAGTATGTCTTCGGCACGCTCGACACGCGTCCCGGCTGGACCATTCGCCCTGAGGACCGCAAGATGAGCGACGAAATGATGGGCTATTGGACCAACTTTGCCAAGACCGGCAATCCCAACGGGCCCGGTCTACCGGACTGGCCAAAGTACAACGCCGACGACTACCCCCTCATCCACCTGAACGTCCCTATTACAGCAGGGCCAGATACGCTTCGTCCGCGCTATGAGTTCCTGCTGCAGGGCATCCCGCCAATGCACATGTAGAAAGCAGCATGAATTGCACGCAAAGAGAAAGGGCCGCAGCGATGCGGCCCTTTCTCTTCTATTCTTCTTTCGCAAAGATGGATTTGGTGGATGGTGCTAGTTCGTCCCGGAAGTACCTGCTGCTGCCGCGAACCCGGCTGCCTGTCCGCTGGGAATCGAGCTGATCGGCGGCGGGTCATTGAAAGATGAAGCTCGGGCATTGATGGCATCCGAGTAATCGGGCCCCAGCCCCAGCTTCTTCAGCGCGCGCGAGTCCGGCATAAGCTTCGTTTGCCAGCCGTTGTCTGCCTGGAACTTCTGCATCGCGGCCTGCGTGGTCGAGTCCCATTGTCCCGTTGCGCCGGCGCTCAGATAGTGTTCGCGAATCAAAGCTTGCTGAATCTGCGTTACGCGCTCAGGCTCCATCGACTGCTGCCCGCGCACGCGATGCGCGCCGCGGCGCGAAGCCTTGCGGCCGTGCGTGGAGCGTGTCGAACGATGTCCGGTGGCCGGGGCCTTGTGAGACCGCGTTGCAAAGGCGGGAGTCGCCAACAGAGCGAAGGAAAAAACGATTCCCAGACTTGCTCGGAAAGAAAGCATTCTGGAGCACCTCAACAGATACAGATAAGAACGCACCTATCAAGTGTAGCGAATGTACAGCCGATTCGCCAATGAAACACCCGGTCCGAGAGCCAAAAGTCACACCTGCATTGCTATGACAATACGCCGCCGGCCGCGTGCTAAAAATGCAAACAGCCCGGAACAAACCCCATGTTCCGGGCCACTTGCGGGTTCAGCGCTTATTGCAGCGTGCCGCCGATGTAGTTGATGCCTGCCTCGGGGTGACGCGGATCGATGACCTCAAAGACCACGTCGTCTCCCGTCTTGAGCTTCTTTACAATGGCGTCGTATTCGGACTTTGTGCCGGTGGGCTGCTTGTTAATGCGCGTAATCACAAGGCCGGGGACCAATCCCTGCAGATCCGCGAATGAGCCGGTGCGTACCGATTCGATCACGAGCCCCTGCGTGTGGATCTTGGCCACAGTCGCCTGTGAAGCCTCACGGACCACAATGCCGAGCGTGGCCTCGCCAGCGTCGCCCTGTTCCTCGGGAGCCGTAGGCGGCTGCTGACCGTTCAGGTCTGCGAAGACCTTGTCACGGTCGCCAATGGTCACGGTGGTATCCATCGGCTTGCCGTCGCGCACGTAACCCAGGCGCGCGGTGCTTCCGGGCCGTCGGCTTGCTATCTCGTTCACCAGATCGTCGCCGTCCTTAATGTTGCGGCCGTCGATGGAGGTGATGATGTCTCCCGCCTTCAAACCAGCCTTGTCAGCCGGCCCGCCTGGCTGGACTTCCTGCACCAGTACGCCGTTCTTGAAGCCGTAGACGCGATTTACCGCGCCGGACAGGCCCTCGCGGAACTGGATGCCAATGGAGCCGCGCGTGACCTTGTGGCTTGGGCTGATCAGGTCGTTGTAGACCGAGACCACGGTGTTCGAGGGCATTGCAAAGCCGATGCCCTGATACCCGGCAGACTGCGTAAAGATGGCAGTGTTGACGCCGATAACCTCGCCGTTCATGTTCAGCAGCGGCCCGCCTGAGTTGCCAGGGTTGATGGCCGCGTCGGTCTGGATGAAGTGCTGGAACTGCCCGCTGGCTCCTGGCTCAATCGTCCGATTCTTGGCCGAGATGATGCCCGCCGTCACCGTCTGCGACAGCGCAAACGGGCTGCCGATGGCCTCAACCCAGTCGCCAACCTGAGCCGTGTCGGAGTTGCCCATCTTCACGGTGGGCAGCGGTGTGCTGGTGTCGATCTTGATGACGGCCAGGTCCGTCGCCCTGTCTGTTCCGATGACGCGCGCGGGACGGCCAAGATCCTGGCTGTCCGGGTCGGTGGAGAGCTTCACGTAGATCTTGTCTGCCTTCTCCACAACGTGATTGTTGGTGATGATGTAGCCCTTCGGGTCTACGATGAAGCCGGAGCCCAGCGACTCCTGCACGCCCTGTCCCTGGTCGCCGCCCTGGTCGGGAGCCTGCCCGCCGAAGAAGCGGTTGAAGAAGTCCTGGAAGTTGTCCTGGCCCTGTCCCTGCCCCTGCTGATCCTGGTCGCTGTCTCCGCCGTTATCGTCCGGGCTTTGTGGCTGCTGAAAGACATGCCCGTGGAAGTTGCGCCGTCCTTTGCTGCTCGACTGCTTGGGGAAGGTCTGGGTGTTGATGTTGACCACAGCCGGTCCAACGGCCTTCGCAATCTTCACAAACTCATTCGGGGCCACCGTCGAGTTGACGACCTTGAGAGGAGTCGCATCCGAGCTGTCGTTCTGCTTTTCCTGCCCGCGCACACCATGCGCGGCAAATGAGCCTGCCACGATTGCAACCGACACGGTGGCGAGCAAAACAAAGACTGAAGCAAGACGGCGCATGCGCAGCCGTTCAATCAGCGATTTCATGGGGTGAATTACCTCGTTGTCCATCCAGCTTCGGGCCGGTATGACTGTGCGACATCTTCAGTATAGACATTCGCGTACAGCCATGCCGGGCGGCCCTGCCGCATCCAGCCCGATTCCATCCTATAGACGTGTGCAGACGGAAAGAGTTGCAGATTGATCGTGCTACCATCCAGCATGCGTTTTTTCATCTTCTCTTGTGCCTCTGCCGCACTTGCGATGGTTTGTGCCGCTTCCGCTGCGTGTGCGCAGAATACGCCTCCTGCGTCTCCTGCTCAGGACCCGAGCCTGCGGGATCGCATTCTGGCCAGGGTGACCGGCGCTGATGCCGGCTCTGCCCAGTGGACCGCGGACCAGCTCGCCGCCATGACACGGCTGCGCGATGCGGCCATGCAGGACCCTTACGCGCTGGACGAGTTGCGCCATCTGACCGACAACATCGGACCGCGGTTGAGCGGCTCGCCGCAGGCGGAGCAGGCCGTGGAGTATGTGGCGTCTGAGATGCGCGCTCTCGGCGCGGAGGTCACGCTGGAGAAGGCTATGGTGCCACACTGGGTGCGCGGCGCCGAGACGGGGGAGCTGACAGCTTGGCAAGGCCAGACACCGGGCACCACGCAGAAGATCGTTTTGACCGCGTTGGGCGGCAGCGTTGCCACACCCGCCGAGGGACTCACTGCCCCGGTCATTGTGGTGGATAGCTTCGACCAGCTTCGCGCACTGCCTCCGCACGCTGCAGACGGCAAGATCCTGCTCTTCAATCACGCATTTGACAAGGAGCTAGCCGCAACCGGAAATGGCGGACAGGCCTACGGGAATGCAGTCGTCTACCGCGGCGCAGGTCCGATTGCCGCTGCCAGCGTAGGAGCGGCGGCGGTGCTGGTGCGCTCCGTCGGCGGCGCGGACTTTCGCCTGCCGCATACCGGCATGACGATCTACTCCGAAAAGGTTCAGAAGATTCCTGCTGCCGCTGTGACCGCCGAAGACGCGGACCTGCTCAAACACCTTGCCGCTCAGGGGCCCGTCACGATGCACCTGACTCTCACGCCAGAAACCCTGCCTGACGCTACCGGGTACAACGTCATCGCCGACTGGAAGGGAACTGAGCACCCAGAGCAGGTGGTGATCGTCTCTGGACATCTGGATTCCTGGGATCTGGGCACCGGGGCGATTGACGACGGCGCCGGCGTTGCAGTCTCGATGCAGACGATTCACCTGCTGCGACAACTCAACCTCCACCCCCGCCGCACGGTTCGTTTTGTTGCATGGATGAGCGAGGAGGAAGGCTCCGAGGGCGCCGCCGCGTATCTGGCGGATCATAAGGCGGACATGGGCCAGCATATTGGCGCGATTGAGAGCGACCTTGGCGCGGATCATCCCACCGGAATCTACTACGCGGGCAAACCCGAACTTGGCGCGTGGTTGCGGCCTGTTGCGCAGGTCCTCGATCCCATCGGAGCAGCCATGCTTTCGCTCTCGCCGGAGACGGGTGAGGATATTGCCGGCCTTACTTTGGATAGCGTTCCCAGCTTCGCGCCTATCCAGGACAGCCGGTTTTATTTCAACTATCACCACACCGCCGCGGATACTTTCGACAAAGTCAATCCGAAACACCTGAATGAGAATGCCGCAATCATGGCCGTGCTCTCGTACGCTCTGGCAGATGCAGCGGAACCGGCGCCAAGATAGCCGTTTGCTTCAAGCCTCATGCGCTGAAGGCAGATGGGGCTGAGACACCAGTTCAGTGAGTGCGATGCCTGCCAGAATCAGCACAGCGCCCGCGGCCGGCCGTGCGCCGAGCCTTTCTCCGGCAAACAGGAAAGATGTGAGCCACGCAAAGACCGGCTCCAGCGTGAGCAGCAGCGCGATATGCGTCGAGGGCAGTACCGATTGCGCCCAGCTCTGAATGGAAAATGCCGCCGCTGTAGCGAGCGCCGCGGCAATGGCCAGCGCAATCCCCAACCGCATGGTCAAATGGATTTGCGGATGCTCAATGAGCGGCAGGCTCAGCGCCATAAACACCGCGCTGAAGCCAATCTGCAACAGGGCCAGAGGCTGAAACGGCACACGGGGCGAGAGATGACTCAGCGCAATGCAATGAAACGCGAAGCCCACGGCGCATCCAAACGTGAGAACATCGCCGAAGTTGATGGATGAAAGATCCGGAAGCAGCGCGACGGCATTCTGTGCATAGGAGTGCGTCGCGATAGTGCGCGCCTGCGCTGGAGCGGTCAACAGCACGATGCCCGCAAATGCAAGCGCGGCGCCGGTGTAAGCATTCCACCGCGGCGGACGCGCGCCAGGCGGCCGCAACCAGGGAATCGCGGAGAACAGCGGCACCAGCACCACGACGAGTCCGGTAATGAATGCTGACTTCGATGGAGTTGTTCGCGCCAGTCCGGTGGTCTGAAATTGGTACCCTGCGGCGAGGAAGAAGCCGACAATCGCGCCGGCGCCCACCTGCTCCCAGCGGATGCCGCGCCACGCGCGATGATACGCAACGGCCAGCAGCGCAAAAGCCAACGCCATGCGCGCAAGGTTGAAAACTCCCGGCGTTACGTCGGCGAGCGCATTCTTTACCAGGACAAATGTCGATCCCCACACTGCAACGACAAAGATCATTAGCAGATAGGCGCGCGCTCTCATCTCTTTGGATTATGGCAGGGCAGCCCAAAATCCAGCCTCGCAAGCACAATCATCCACTGTATTCGCATTGATTGCTTGTAGGCGGGCAGCGCGGAACGGCTTTTCGTGCGTCCAATCAGATTGAACCCATCTCTTGCGGGAGGCCCGGACGATTGCGCGCACTGACCGAGCATGACTGGCTCCTCGGCATCACCCTGCTTTGTGCGGTGATCGTCTTAGGCAATCTTCTTCACTTCATGCTCTTTCGGTTCGTGCGCCGCCATCAGACGGAATCGCAGCGGCGCATTCTGGGTGTCAGCAAATACTTGGCGCTGCCGGCGCGTGCTGTACTGCTCACCATCGGCCTTCTGATCGTGCTCCCACTGGTGCCACGGCTGCCGGATCTGCTGCGCACACAACTCGCGCAGGGAGTGCGGATCCTGCTCGTTCTATTTGTGGGCTGGCTCGCTGTAGGCGCAGTGTATGTGTTTCAGGCGCTCATGCTCAGCCGGTTCGATATCTCCGTGCGGGACAATCTGCGCGCCCGCCGCGTGCACACGCAGATGCAGTTCTTTCGCCGGATGCTCATTGTCATCGTACTCGTCCTCGATGCCGGAGCGCTCTTGTGGAGCGTTCACGATCCAACGCTCTGGAAGTATGGCACGGGCTTGCTTGCATCCGCGGGTCTCGCATCGCTGCTCCTCGCCGCGGCCGCCAAGTCCACCGTTTCCAATCTCATCGCAGGCATGCAGATTGCGCTCAGCGAGCCGATTCGCATGGACGATGTCGTCGTCATCCAGGGCGAGTGGGGACGCATTGAAGAGATCACCAGCACCTACGTTGTAGTAAAGATCTGGGATGAGCGCCGCCTCGTCGTGCCGCTCAGCTACTTCATCGAGCAGCCATTTCAGAACTGGACACGCAAGCGCAGCGACATTCTCGGTACCGCATTTCTTTATGTGGATTACATGGTGCCGATCGAGCCATTGCGCGCGGAGCTTGAGCGTATTGCCCGCGCGTCATCCCTGTGGGATGGCCGTGTCTGCGTGCTCCAGGTGACGAATCTCTCCGAACGCACGATGGAACTGCGCTGCCTGGTCAGTTCGGCTGGATCATCTGAAAACTTCGACCTGCGCTGCATCATCCGCGAAAAGATGATCGAATTCCTGCGCGAACAGTATCCGCATGCGCTGCCCACAGTGCGTTTTGAGCTTCACACGGCGACCAACTCTGCATCAGACGATGTTCAGAAAGCCATGGAGCGTCCTGGCAATGCATAGATGGAACGGACCCTAGTCGAGCGATCTGCCCACGTAGGCCGGCTTG
>JAGWML010000114.1 GCA_028873155.1 Acidobacteriota bacterium | reverse complement strand
GGAGAAGCACCCCGCACGCTGGGTGCGCAACCTGGTTTCAATCAGAGTGGAGACGGCGAAGTAGGATATTCACACCCCGGCCGTACCTATCTTCGCACTCGATTCGACTCGGGCTGCTCCTCACATTTGCAAGGTTTGCGGCTCTTCTCCACTGGCTGCGGATGCAGCAGTTCGCTGCACAGCTCTGAGTCTTGACCACGCGTGAGGCCGGGCACGGCATCCTGCGCGCTGCAAAGTCGTTGCTTCATAGCGGGAATCTGCTTGTCAGCGACAGGCTGCACACGATCAAGCCCACTCCATGGATCCACGTCGTATTGGTAAAGAAAGTCTTCGGGTGGCTGCGCTGCGCCGTGGTCAATATGGGTCCATGCACCTGCCAGCTCATCACCATTCGGATTGGCAACAACAGCGAAAACCTGCGTCCATTGCACGCCTTGCGGTGGATTCGCGTTCCGGATGGAGACAGCCTGATTTCCGTGCAGCCAGCGCGCTGCCCATCCGTGCTGTGAGATGTCGTAGTAGAAAACCGTGAAAAACGTGGAGGGATTACAGTCGCTGCAATCGTCATAGAGCGCGGCCAGTTCTCGCGGATGTCCCGGCAGAAGCTGTATCCAGCCTTCGAGGTGAAGCTGGGCGCCCTGCAGGAGCCGGACGACCTGGTGCGTGGTCAGCGAGGCGCTCCAGACTGTGAACTGGTCGCCCGTGGCAACACCTTGGGGATTTGTGCGCAACGTGGTGACCACCAGTGCCGAATCGTATTCCACGCCGATCTCACGGATCGCAGTCCACTTTTCTGGCATAAGCGAGCGTGTCACCCATGCCACTACGCTCTGATCCTTGTCTGAGTGAAAATCGACCCAGTGAAAAGAATCTGGCGCCTGCTGGGCTCTGCTCGGGACTGAAGCCACGAGAAGCGAAAGACAACAAGCCTCCATGGCACGACGGACGAATCCACGCATAGTTTCAGAGTAAATCAGGCAATCGGAGATGCATCAGAGACCAAGTCTCGCCCAGATGGCGTCCACCTTTGCTTTGGTGTCGCGATCCATCTCGATCATCGCGGGCCAGGGCCGATCAAACCCTTCTGCCTTCCACTTACGGGTGGCGTCGATTCCCATCTTCGATCCGAAGTTGGGCAGGCGCGAAGCGTGATCGAGAGAATCTACCGGGCCGAGTGTGAATTGAATATCGCGCTCCGGATCGATGTTATTCGCAACGCGCAGGACTACCTCACCCACATCCTGCACATCACAGTCCTCATCGACCACCACGATGCACTTGGTAAACATGGCCTGGCCAAGGGACCAGATTGCGTTCATCACCTTGCGCGCCTGGCCGGGATAGCTCTTCTTGATGGACACCAGCATGAGATTGTGAAAGACGCCTTCAACCGGCAGATGCACATCCACAAGCTCGGGGATGGTCATCTTCATGGCCGGCAGAAAAATGCGCTCGACGGCTTTGCCCATCCACGCATCTTCCATCGGCGGCTTGCCAACAATCGTCGCCGCGTAGATTGGGTCTTTGCGATGCGTGATACATGTGAGGTGAAAGACGGGATACTCATCCGTCATGGTGTAGAAGCCGGTGTGATCGCCGAAGGGGCCCTCTGTGCGAAGCTCACCGAGCTCGACGTAACCCTCGAGAATGATCTCCGCGTGCGCTGGGACTTCCAGGTCGACGGTTTCGCACGGAACGATTTCGACGGGTTTGCCGCGCAGGAAGCCCGCAATCATGAACTCCTCGACCTCAGGCGGAGCGGGAACAATGGCGGCGAAGGTCGTGGCCGGATCCGTCCCGATGGCCACGGCCACCTCGAGCCGCGAGCCTTTGAGGTTGCCTAAAGCAACTTGCGGCAAGCCGCCGATCGGACCGTCCGGAATGGCGACGGCACCACCGGCAGACTCTGCCATGGCCGCGACACGGGCGACGCTGGGGCTGGCGGTGGTGTTGGCCGCTGCGGCAGCACGCAAGGCCTCGCGATAGTGCTCCGCCGCGACCTTCTGGCGCTGCCAGTGCATACCGGTTGTGCGCCCATCGTAGACCTGCATGCGATACATGCCGATGTTGCGCTTTCCTGTTCGCGGGTCGCGGGTATGCACGCAAGGCAATGTAATGAAGCGCCCGCCGTCCTGTGGCCAGCATTTGAGGATGGGAAATGCGTTAAGGTCAAGATTGTCCCGCAAGATCATTTGCTTGCAGGGCGCATCTTTTGCGCTCACTGTTTTTGGAAAAGCGCTGGTCAGCGCGCCAAGCTGCGGCAGCATCTTGAGCTTGTCCAGGAGGCCCTCTGGAGCTTTCAGATTCATCAGCGCGTGGATGCGTTCGGCAATCTCATCCAACCGTTCCACGCCGAGCGCCATCGCCATTCGCCGCTCGCTGCCAAACTGGTTGATGAAGACCTTGTGCCCCGGATGTCCTTGTACATTTTCGAAGAGCAGCGCGGGTCCTCCGGGGGCATAGCCAACTTTGGTTTTTGCAGCCGTTCCCGCCGCTCCGTGCGCGCCGATTTTCGAGACACGATCGGTAATTTCGGCGATTTCGAGGTCCGCCGACACCTCTTCCCGTATGCGCTTGAGTTCGCCGTGCTTTTCGAGATGGTGAATCCATTCGCGCAGGTCTTCGTAAGCCAAGGCTGTCTGCTCCGTGCAATGAGTACCTTACCCCTTCATACTACGGCTTTGGGTCGAATCGGTGCGATGTCCACTGGGTCAGCGGCCGGAGTGAGCGGATTCCGTCATCTTTCAATCGCGTGCCGGATGTGCCATACTGACGCGCACGGCATCCAAACGGCTCGAGGAGGTCCATCCATGCGCCACTCCCCCACCCATCGCTGCAAGTCGTATCTCAAACACCTCAAGCCTGAGCTGGCCGCGCGAGCCACCCCATGGAATGTACCCAACCTGTGCGCCGCGTACAACTGGCCAAGCCACTTGACCGGAGGCGGGATCATCGCAATCGTCGAACTCGGAGGCGGCTGGGTATCCTCCGACATTGCGGCCTTCTTCCAATCTCTGGGACAGCCAACGCCCTCAATCACCGATGTCTCTGTCGACGGCACGCAAAATCAACCCAACCAGGGAGGCGCGGCGGGAGACGCGGACGTTGAAGTCGCACTGGATATTGAAGTTGCGGGCGCATCTTACTTTGCAGCCACAGGCCAGGCAGCCACAATCCGCATGTACTGGTCGCAAGATATTGCCTCTGCCGTAAAAATGGCTGCTGGCGACGGATGCGATGTGTGTTCCATCTCGTGGGGCGCGGATGAAGCAAACTGGGGAAAGACCGCAGCCGAACAGATGGAGGCTACTGCGGCTGCGGCGACGCAGGGCGGTATGGTCGTCTTCGCGGCCTCGGGCGACAATGATTCCAGCGATGGCGGACCCACGCCGGCGAATGTGGATGTGCCTTCGTCGTGTCCGCATGTCATCGGCTGCGGCGGAACAAACAAGACGAGCGCGAGTGAGACTGTGTGGAATGATAACCCCGGGCAGACCAATGGCGAAGGCACGGGAGGCGGCTACTCGACGATTTTTCCGGTGCAAAGCTTTCAGGTGGGAGCCCCGGCGCCACCCGCCGGAAGCACGGCGGGCAAAGGCAGGATGGTACCCGATGTCGCCGGCGATGCCGACCCGCAAACAGGCTACACAATCTTCGTTCACGGTTCATCGACCGTCGTGGGCGGAACTAGCGCCGTTGCGCCGCTCTATGCAGGATTGTTTGCTGCATTCGGCACAAAGCTTGGCTTCGTGACTCCAAAGCTGTGGCAGAACCCAGGTGCGTTTCACGACATTATCCAGGGAAGCAACGGGTTCTACAGCGCGGGTCCGGGACCGGATCCCTGCTCTGGACTGGGCTCGCCCATCGGAGCACGAATCGCAAAACTGTTCTGATCAAACCCGTGTTACGCCGATTCGGAGGAGAGAGCAACCTGCACCAGTGGCTGGACGGGTGGAATCGCATCCAGCGGATAGCCGAGGCGCTTCCACTCGTCAAAGCCGCCCCGCAGCGGGCGCACGCGCTCAAAGCCGAGCTTGTGCAGGATGAGCGCTGTCTTGGCTGCCGTAGCCTCATTGGGACAGGTGCAATAGAGAACGATGTCGCGGTCGCGCGGAATCTCATCCATCCGGGCTGAGAGCGCCTCAGGCGTAAGGTGCATCGCTCCGGGCAAGGTGTAGGGCTCCGGGACCAGTTCCAGCGGATGCCGCAGATCGACGATGAACACGCTCTCACCCGCGTCGAGCTGGCGCTTCAGCTCTTCGGGTTCAAGGCGGGCATCCACCAGCTTGCGCAGAAACATACGACGCCGGTAGAGGCGCGCGGCAAAAAAAGCGAGCACGCCGAGAATCAGAAGCGCACCTGAGAAACGCCCCACCCAGTCCAGCGCGCCGGGATTCCTTTTGAGTGCATCGCCGAAAAGACGCCCACCGGCAAGCAATCCACCTACCCACAGCGCGGAGCCAATGCCGTCGTAGAGAAGAAACGGTCCGGCCGCCATGCCGTTTTCGCCAGCCACCGGCGGGGCCAGCGTCGCCAGCCCTGGCACGAACTTGGCAATGATGAGGGTGAATGCGCGGCGGCTTGCAAACGAGTTCTGCGTCTGACGGACGCAGATGTCTGGCTCCAGAGACAGCTTGCAGAGCAGCCTGAGAACATGATGGCCATACCGGCGGCCAACAAAGAACCACACAGAGTCAGCGATCAGCGACGCAGCCAGTCCCGCCAGAAAAGCTAGAGGCAGACTCAGCTCCTGCTGAGCCGAAAGGGCGCCTGCAGCCAGTAGAACCGGAATCGCAGGCAGTGGAAGTCCAAGCTGCTCGACCAGAACCCACAGAAAGAGCAAGAGATAGCCGTATGTCAGCAGAATGTGGGTGGGCAACGCCATGGGTAATCCTTGCTCGCTCAGTCAATTCGGTCGATTGCACGTGGACGGGCACAGAACCCGGTCCGCACACAAGATCGCATAGTACATGGATGAGCCTGAAGCAATTTCGTTGCAGAGACTGTTCTTCCGTCGCTAACGCGTGCGAAGAAAAACATACAGAAGGAGCGCGGCTCGTTTGTACGGAGAGAATTCTATTGGGCCGCGGTCGTCCCGGTAGCCGACGCCGTCGAAGCGCTGGCAGTCTGCTGGTCTTTGCCGGCGAAGTAGTTGCGGTCCCATAGGTTCTTGTAGAACTCACCGGTCAGCTCTGCGGCGCGGGGGCCAAAGGTCGGCCGCCCGCCTTCAAGAAAGAAGACGGTGACGAGGTTGCCCAGCGGCGTTTGAGAATAGGAGGCAAACCAGCCAAAGCGAGTTCCGCTGTCCGAACAGGTGCCTGTCTTGCCGAACACCGGAAACTCCTGAAAATTCGACCGCAGACTGCGCGCCGTGCCATAGTGAACGGCGCCCGCCATGCCATCCTGCAGATCCGGCACAAAGCGGGCAATATCCAGCTTGCGCTTGACCTTCGGCTCAAAGCCTGCGATCTCGTCCGGGGAGGTGGGATGCTGAAGATAGTAGAGCGTGCCACCGTTCGCGATAGCAGCCACGAGCGCCCCGAGTTGCAAAGGCGTCATCGAGACGCCCTGACCGAAGCTGCACATCCGGCCGACGCCACCCTCTGCGGCAGGTATAGGCTCGTCCGGGTACACACCAAGCTGCTCGCCGTCGATATGATAACCGGCCAGTTCGCCGAGCCCAAACTGGTTGGCATAGTGGCGCACGCGATCAAACCCAAGCTCCCGGCCGAGTTCCTCGAAGTAGAGGTTGTTGCTATGCGCAATGGCCTGGGTCATGTTCATGCGAAAGCCTTGCAACTGCACCATGGTGTCCCGGGTGACAAGCCCTTCCGAGAGTGCCGCCAGTGCGACGGAGAGCTTGATGGTGGAGCAAGGCTCCGCGCCCGGAGAGAGGGCCAGTTTCTGATTGACCATGGCCAGGATGCGGCCATTGGCGGGATTAATCACCACCGCCGTGCCATTCATGTCGCCCAATGCGTCTATCGCAGCCTGGCGCACGATGGGGTCTTCGCCGGTCGTCACGTCGCCTTCGCCGATCGGCGCGTCTGTAAACGAACTTGCAGTGAAGCGCTCGTAATAGTGGTGACGCCGCCTGTGCAGGCTCGCGGGACGGATGGAACTCCTTTGAGTCTGCGAAGAGCTGTGCTGAGCCTTGGAGTGAACAGTCGTTGCTGTAGTTGACGCCCTATGCGCGGATGTTCCGCTCACTGATCTGTGACGGGAATGCGCATGAGCGCCGGCGGAGAGGTGCTGACTGGTCTGCTTTGAGTGATGCAGTGTGTGCTGCGCATCCAAGGCGTGGGAACGCGACCAGGAAATCAAGACAGCACCGAGAACAAGGCCCCACATCCGCAGATCCGACAGTTTCATTCAGCTAGTATCCTCTCCTCGGTCAACCTGTCGCGCTGGGCTGTGTTCACCGCATGGAACTTAGGTAATGCTTGCAGCTCAACCTCTTGCGCCTCACGATCCACTGGAATTCGTAAGTCGTGCAGCCCTCACTTGGACGACTGAGCGAGGAGCTGTTCATTCAGAGATTGGTTACTCTTTTACAATATCCGAGCAAGACGGTCGTTCACGAGAAAAAAATTGAATTCGGTGTCAATTCGGACACGTACGTGCTGGGACGACCACTTTCGCGCGGGGCCGTTCCATCCCGTTTCTTTTCCGATTCAGAACTGGATCCTGCGCATGAATGCCGGAACATCCAGGTCTCGCTCCAGCTCCGGCGCAGGCTCCGCGAAGAGCGACGCGCCCGCGGCTTCGGGTTGACTTGCGACCGTCGCAAACTTCTGAACACCATCGTCGAGCTCTGGCGCAAAGTCCCGCGGCAGCCCAGCAACTTGAGTGGCCGCATTCAATTCTTCAAACTGCGGGCGGGGCCTCATCGACTCACGAGCGCCCTGGCTGGCGGCAACAGCAACGGACTCTGCAGGAGCTGCCTGCGCGAAGGCTGACTCGGAAGCCGCTCGCTGGCCACCATGCTGAACGGTAACAACGTCTCCATCGTCATCCGATTCCTCTTCACTCTGGAATCGCGGCTTTGCCGGGACAGGAGTCACTTGCGGATCCGCTTCACGCATCCAGCTCTCCGGCGCAACCACGGGCACGGAGATCACCGGCGCCTCCTCTACGTTCAGCATGCGCGCGCGGCGCTCAGGCATCTGTTCACGGAAGCCGGTCGCGATGACGGTAATCTTTACCTCGTCCCCCATGCGCTCATCCTGCACAGCGCCGAAGATGATGTTGGCGTCTTCGTGAGCCGCGGACTGAATCAGCGACGAGGCTTCATTCACCTCAGACAGTTTGAGCGAGCTGGAACCGGTGATGTTGATCAGGATGCCGCGCGCGCCATCAATCGCGCCAGCTTCCAGCAGCGGGGACGCCATGGCCGCCTGCGCCGCTTCAGCAGCGCGATTCTGCCCCGAGCGGACGGCTGTTCCCATCACGGCGTGGCCCATACCGGCCATCGTGGTCTTCACATCGGCAAAGTCGCGGTTGATGATGCCTGGAATCGTGATGATGTCGCTGATGCCCTGCACGCCCTGACGCAACACGTCATCCGCGACACGAAAGCTCTCGAAGAACCCGGCATCCTTGGCAACCGCGAGCAGCTTCTCGTTCGGAATGACGATCATCGTATCGACACTTTCGATCAATTCCTTCAGCCCGCGTTCTGCTTGCTGCAGGCGCCGCTTCCCTTCAAATGCGAAGGGCCGCGTGATGACGGCGACGGTGAGGATGCCCATCTCGCTGGCGAGCGACGCAATCACTGGGGCCGCACCGGTGCCCGTGCCGCCACCAAGGCCGGCTGTGACAAACACCATGTCTGCGCCTTCGAGCGCTTCGATAATTTTTTCGGAGTCCTCCAGCGCGGCGCGGCGTCCCACGTCGGGGTTGGCTCCTGCGCCGAGGCCGGAAGTCAGCCGCACGCCCAACTGGAGCTTCACGGGGGCCTGCGAAAGCTTGAGCGCCTGCACGTCTGTGTTGGCTGCGATGAATTCCACGCCCTCGACACCGGCCTGAATCATGCGGTTCACCGCATTGCCGCCCCCGCCACCTACTCCAATGACCTTGATGCGAGCCCCACGCGGGCTGTCGTCGTGAAATTGAATGCGCATTTCGCCTGACTGGTTCGTCTGCTGTTCCATTGGACGTGGGCCTCCTCCCGGCCAAATCTCCTAAAAGCTCGCTGCAAACAACGCCCGCAGCTTGGTGCGTAGACTGTTGCTCTCCGCGGCGCGTGTCACACGCGTGCGATGCGCGTATAGAAGCATTCCGATCAAACTTGCAAAGGCTGGATTTGCAAGTTCGCCGGGCATGTTGGAAAGCCGTACCGGCATACCTGTCCGGGCGGGCACGCGCAGTTGACTTTCGGTTACATCCAGCATACCGGGCAGAGCGGCAGCGCCTCCGGTCAGCACGCAGCCCGCCCCAAGCGCGTCCAGCACGCCACCGTGACGCAGACTTTCCTTGACGAAGTGCATCAGTTCCCGCGCGCGAGGCTCAAGGATCTCCGCGACCGTGCGAAGGGCCAGACGTTGCGGCTGCGGGTTGGCGATGTCAATTTCGGCTTCCTGTGGCACAGCCGTCACTACGGCATGACCGAACTGGCGCTTCAAATCCTCGGCCTGGGCCACGGGCATCTGCAAGCCCACGGCGAGGTCATTCGTAAAGTGAGCGCCGCCCACTGGAATCGAGCCTGTATGCGCGACAGCGCCTTCGAAGAAGACGATCAGGTCACTCGAGTGAGCGCCGATGTCCAACAGACAGACTCCGAGTTCACGCTCGTCGGAAGAGAGCGTGGCCTCTGCCGCGGCGATTGACTCCAGCACAGCCTCTGTCACTTCCAGCCCCGCGCGGTTGGCGCAGGTGATGGTGCTCTGCATGGCGCTGCCCGAACAGGTGGCGATGTGCAGATCGACTTCAAGGCGCGCTCCCACCATTCCAATGGGGTCAAAGATGCCAGGCTGGTCATCCAGAATGAACTGGCGCGGCAACAGATGCAGGATCTCCCGGTCTGGAGGCCGTTCAACGGCCCTGGCTCGATCAATCGCACCTCGCACATCATCGCGGGTGATCTCGCGCATGCGGCTTCCCAGATCCAGCCCTCCGTTGGTATTGACGCCGCGAATATGCGGGCCACCCACACCGACGACGCAGGAATCGATGTTGGCGCGCGCAGTTCTCTCGGTCTGGTCCACGGCCGCCTTCACCGCTTTTGCAGCCTGACCGAGATCGGAGATCAGTCCTTTGCGCATCCCGGCCGACTCAACCAGTCCATGACCGCGATAGCGGAGCGCGCCGTCATTCAGATCGGCAGCCAGCATGCGGGTCCAGGCACTGCCGACGTCCAGCACTGCAATCAGGTTGTCTGGCTTCTGGCTCATCGTACCGGCCTCATTCTCCGCGTCCTGCTGCAGTCGAATTCGCTTTCGCAACCTGACGTCTCTTGCCTGCAGCCGAGGCATGCTGCGCAGAGGCCTTCCGCTTCGCCCGCACTGCCCTCTGTTTTGCCGCCGCGCTTTCAATCTCCTGCTCACTCGGCCGCGCCTTCGCACGAGTCTGTAGAGCATGCTT
>JAGWML010000113.1 GCA_028873155.1 Acidobacteriota bacterium | reverse complement strand
TGCCGCGCACGGAGTACTGGGCGAATGGACCGAACGCCTGCGTTCGCAGGCCGCGCAGGCCTTTCCGGAGCATGTGACTGCGTTCCGGCCGGAGTTTGCGGTGCATGGGAAGTATGGGCAGCCGTGCCCGCTGTGCGGCGAGCCGGTGCAGCGGATTCGCTATGCGGACAACGAGACGAACTATTGCGCGCGCTGCCAGACAGGCGGCAAAGTGCTGGCGGATCGTGGGTTGTCGCGCCTGCTTGGAGCCGACTGGCCGCGGACGCTGGAGGAACTGGAAGCGCTGAAGCGAAGGTGAGAAACGCTTTGCGAGCGGGATGCATCCTGAGGGGTACCGAAAGAGTCAAATAGAGTGTGAAAGTTTGGCGGAGTGGGATTGACGCGGCGGGCTGCCGGCGCTACTCTCTCCCCAGATAAAGGATTTGGTTGCCCTCTCCAATCCGAACCTGTCCATGAGCCGCGGGGCTGTGTGTGGTCTTAGAAAGCTGCCGCCGGCCGGACGGAAATCTCGCTTTTCCTGTTGCACACCCACAACCAATCAACCGGCACGGTGTTCTGCCTATATGGCAGCGATGGAGGCACTCTGAAAACAACTCTGGAGATCACGCCGAACCTTGAGCCCCTGTTTGGGACCCGCGATGAGAATGTGAGGCTGATGGAAGATGCGCTGGGAGTGCGGATCGATCTGCGCTCGGACGCAGTGCACGTGGAGGGGCCAGAGGATGCAGTGGCGCGCGTGCAGCGAATTTTCCAGGATTTCGAGGCACTTCGACGGCAGGGAGTGCATCCGCACAACGGCGAACTGAACGGGATGCTGCGGCTTGTTGTGGCGGACCCGGCAACGACGCTGCGCGCGGTGGCGGATGCGGGCAAGCAGCGCTCAGCGGGCGTAAAGCGGACGGTGCAGCCGCGCAGCGTGAATCAGCGGAAGTATATTGAGGCGATTGAGAAGACCGACATGGTCTTTGGCGTGGGGCCGGCGGGCACCGGCAAGACGTACCTGGCGGTGGCGATGGCCGTGGCGGCGATGAACGCGAAGAAGATCAGCCGGATTGTGCTGGTGCGGCCTGCGGTGGAAGCGGGCGAGCGGCTTGGGTTTTTACCGGGGACGCTGCAGGAAAAGGTGGACCCGTATCTGCGGCCGCTCTATGACGCGCTGTTTGACCTGCTCGAGCCGGAGCGCGTGGAAAAGATGCTCGAAAAGAACGTGATTGAAGTGGCGCCGCTGGCGTTTATGCGCGGGCGCACGCTGAATGACGCGTTCATCATCATGGATGAGGCGCAGAACACGACGGTCGAGCAGATGAAGATGTTCCTGACGCGCATGGGGAACAACTCGAAGGCCGTGATTACGGGCGACATTACGCAGATCGATCTGCCGAATCCGCGCAAGTCAGGGCTGTTGGATGCGATCAACATTCTGGATGGCGTGGAAGGAATCGAGTTCTGCCACTTTGAGGATGGGGACGTGGTGCGTCATGCGCTGGTGCAGCGGATTGTGCGGGCGTATGAGAGCGCAAAGCCGCAGCAGCAGGAGCTGCCGCTGGAGATGGGCGAGAGCCTGACGGTGGAAGCGGGGCAGCGCGAGACGCGCGTGCAGACCGCGGCACACATCGCGGTGAAGCCGCAGTAAAGATGCAAGTCACGTAGAATAGATGTGAAGCGGGGCCGCGTATCAGGCGGCCCACGCGCACGATGATCCTTTTCGACCCAGACCTGGAGCCTGACGCCGCACCGCAACAGAAGCGGAGGCGGAAGTCGAGCGCGCAGGAATCCCAAACAAGCAAACGGAACGACCGGCTGCCAACGACGCGGACGCTGGAGCGCTTCTTGCGTGAGGCGCAGGCGGAGGTGCGGCTGCACGGCTCGGTGACCGTGCTGCTGACGACAGACGGTGGAATTCGGCGGCTGAACCGGGAGTTTCGCGGGAAGGACAAGGCGACAGATGTGCTGTCGTTTCCAGCCTCGGAGATGGCGGAGGACGAGGCGGGCGATCTCGCGATCAGCGTGGCGACGGCGCGCAGGCAGGCCGCTGCGTGCGGCCATGTGCTGCGCGTAGAGCTGAAGGTGCTGATGCTGCATGGGCTGCTGCACCTGGTGGGTTATGACCACGAGACAGACGAGGGCCAAATGGCGCGGCGCGAGCGGGCGCTGCGTGCGAAGCTTCGGCTGCCGCTGGGGCTGATTGAGCGCGTGGAGGGCGAGTCGAAAAGGCCGGCGAAGAAGATGGCGAGAGGCGGGCGGCGATGAGCGCGACAGGCATTGCGCTGGTGGCGGTGCTGGCGCTGGTCTGCGTGCTGGCGTCGTACATCAATCGCGTGTATGCGGAGTTTGGCAAGATTCTCTCGCACGAGGTGCAGGACAACCTGGATGCGTGGCAGGAGGGCGTGGAACCGCTGCTCGGGCTGAGCCGCGAACATGCGGCGATATCCGCGGCGGTGCTGCAGCAGTTGTCACTGGGCGCGATTGCGCTGGAGTTTGGCGCGGTGCTGTTCGATCGCGATGCGCTTGCGGCGCGGCCTACCTGGGACGAGATTGCGCAGGCGGTGGTGAGCGTGGTGCTGGTGGTGCTGGTGTGCAATCAGATTGTGCCTGCGCTGCTGTTTGACCACACGCGCGGGCGGTGGGCGCGGCGGCTGGTATGGCCGATCCGGCTGCTGCTGTGGATGATGACGCCGCTGACGGTGTTTGTGCGGTTCTTCCACTCAGTGTCGTCGCTGGCCGAGCCGGATGCGACGCCGGAGGAAGAAGCGGCGGTGAATGTAGAGGCGCTGCTGGAGGCCGGTCAGGAAGAGGGCATTCTGGAGGAGACGGACCGTGAACTGGTGCGCTCGGCGGTGGAGTTTGGTGACAAGCTGGTGCGCGACGTGATGACGCCGCGACCGCGGATGTTTGCCGTGCCGGAGACGACGACGCTGGAGCAGTTTCTGGAGATGCTGAAGGAGCACAACTTCTCGCGCGTGCCGGTGTACCGTGGGACGCTGGACCACATCACGGGGATTGCGTTTGCGCATGACCTGCTGCAGATTTCAGACGAAGCGGCGCAGACGCAGACGGTGGGCGATATTCAGCGCGAGGCGGAGTTTGTGCCGGAGACCAAGCGCGGCTATGAACTGCTGCGCGAGATGCAGCGCGAGAAGCAGCACATGCGCGTGGTGATTGACGAGTATGGCGGCGTGGCGGGGTTGGTAACGATTGAGGACCTACTGGAGGAGATTGTCGGCGATATTCGCGATGAGCACGATGCAGAAGTGCAAGTGGAAGAGCCGCAGCGCGAGGCGAGCGGCGCGTGGGTGGTGCCGGGGCGATTTCCAGTGGACAAGCTGAGTGATTTATTTGGCGAGCCGATCGATGTGGGCGTAGAGCATGAGGCCACGACGCTGGGAGGACTGGTCAGCGAGGTGGAGGGGCGGATTCCCCACGCGGGCGAGGTGGTGGTGCTGGAGCCGGGAGGAGTGCGCGCGGAGGTTGTGGCGTCGACGGACCGGCGAGTAGACCGGGTGAGGGTGTTTCCACCGGCGCGCAACGATGAGGCGGCAGATTAGACGCGAGATGATTCGTCCGGCAACGTGGCGTTGCGGCGCTGCGCGCGCCACTCCTCTGCGGTGAGTTCCCAGATTTCAGCCAGCATGCGGCCGCTGACGTAGTCGCGCATCTCTGTGCCGACGAGGCGCATGCCCTGCTTCTCAGAGATGCGGCGCGAAGGCAGGTTGGCGGCGGCTTTGGGGATGCGCATTACAGGACATCCCAGCGTGTCGAACCAGAAGTCGTTGGCCCATGAGCTCGCTTCCATCATGTAGCCATGGCCTTGCCAGGGTAGGCCGAGCCAGAAGCCGCGATTGTCTTTGGGGCTGCGGACGAGGCTGATTACGCCGATGAGCTGATCGGGCCGCTCGGCGAGACGAATGCTCCAGTGCCAGGCCTCGTCGCTCTCGACCTGCGGTAGGGCGACGTCGCGCAGGTATTGGAGTGCGCCATCGGGCGGGTAGGGCCAGGGGACGCGATTGAGCAGGTAGCGGACGATCTCCCAGTGGGGAAAATGCTGCTGCATCTGCGGCGCATCGCCGAGCTCGAGCGGGCGCAGGATGAGGCGCGCAGTGCGGCCGGAAGGAATCATGCGCCATGATAGCAACCATTCAGAGCGGTTCACACAAGCAAAGCCTCGCATCCGCAGCGAATACACTGTTGGCGTGAAGCAACTTGCGGCAAAGACGCTGCTGGGCCTTGTGGGCCTCGCGCTGTTCACGGCTCTGGCCATCTTCTGTCCTGCTGGCACGCTTCGTTACTGGCAGGCATGGCTTTACCTCCTTGTCTTCGGCGCAGCCACACTCATCATCACGAACGATCTTTGGCGAAGAGACCCTGCACTCCTCGCGCGCCGCGTGAAAGGCGGCCCCATTGCCGAAGCGAGGAAGAGCCAAAAGAGCATCCAGGCTTTTTCCTCCGCCGCATTTCTTGCTCTTCTCATCGTTCCTTCGCTCGATCACAGATTCGGATGGTCGCGCGTGCCCCTGGCGTTTGTCCTCGCCAGCGATCTGCTTGTCGCGCTTGGTTTCTATATCGTCTTCGCGGTCTTCCGCGTCAACACCTTCACCGCATCGACTGTGGAAGTGGCTGAAAACCAGACGGTCGTCTCCACAGGCCCATATGCCATCGTCCGCCACCCCATGTATGCGGGGGCATTGATCATGCTCCTAGCTACTCCCCCGGCTCTTGGGTCGTGGTGGGGGCTCCTCGCTTTTCCGGCGATGCTCGCCGCGATTGTCGTGCGCCTTATTGATGAGGAGAGGTTGCTCTGTGCAACCTTGTCTGGTTATGCGGAGTACGCCGCGAGGGTAAGGCACCGCCTGCTGCCCTTTGTCTGGTAGCAGGGTGATCCAGTGGGCGGGAGACCGCCGTTGCGGCAGAGCGCGACGGCGGTAAACGAGCATTCCAGCGCGATCAACCTCTTCTCTTTCGTGGGGTAAGATTTCTGACTTTCGCCGCCATCCTTGATAATGTCCTGAGGAGCATACCGCGCTTTGAAATCTGGATTTGTTGCCATTCTGGGCCGGCCCAACGCCGGGAAAAGCACGCTGCTGAATGCGCTCACGGGCGAGAAGGTGGCGATTGTGACGCCGAAGCCGCAGACCACGCGGAACCGCATTGTAGGCGTGGTGGAGGTGGCGGCGCGCAAGGGCGTGCATCCGGCGGCGCAGATTGTGTTTGTGGATACGCCGGGCGTGCACAAGCCGGCATCGCAACTGGACCGGCGCATGCTGCATGAGGTGCACGAGGCGCTGGATACGCGCGACGTGGTGCTGGTGCTGATGGATGCGACGCGGCGCGTGCAACTGGATGAGGCGCCGGCTGCGGACGAAGGCGGCGCGAAGAAGGCTGGCCGCGCGGCATGGTCGAGCGAGGACGAATTCCTGTTCGGCCTGATTCGCGGGGTGGATTGTCCTGTGTTTCTGGTGCTGACCAAGATTGACCTGGTGGCGAAGGATAAGCTGCTGCCGCTGATTGAGTCGCTGACGAAGCAGTACAACTTTGCCGAGGTGATTCCGGTAAGCGCGAAGAAGCGCGACGGGCTGGAAGCGCTGGTGCGCGCGATTGTGGCGAAGCTGCCGGCTGGCGAGCGGTATTTTCCAAAGGATCAGTACACGGACCAGCCGCAGCGATTCATGGTGGCCGAGCTGATTCGCGAGCGGATTCTGGTGGAGACGGGCGAAGAGGTTCCGTATGCCGCGGCAGTGGTGATTGAGCGCTATGAAGAGCCGGCGGAGACGGCGCGCGCAAAGGGCGGTAAGCTGCCGCTGACGCGGATTGCCGCGGCGATCTACTGCGAGCGCGCAGGGCAGAAGGCGATTCTGATTGGCAAGGGCGGAACGAAGCTGAAGGAGATTGGCACCGGCGCGCGGAAGCAGATCGAGTCGCTGCTGGGGACGCGGGTGTTCCTGGAGCTGCACGTAATTGTGGAGCCGGGATGGCGGGAGTCGCGCAGCTTTGTGGAGGGGCTGGACTGGCGGAATCAGCTGGAACGGCTGGCGGCTGAGCAAGGCAGCGAGAGAGCAGAGCACGAAGAGTAAGGGCAAAGATGGGCGAGCGTTGACCCCGCAGCGAGCGGTTGATACACTGTAGATGCGGGGTGGAGCAGCCCGGTAGCTCGTTGGGCTCATAACCCAAAGGTCGCTGGTTCAAATCCAGCCCCCGCAACCACTTAGGAAACTTGAGGGCGCAATAAGGGCGCATCCGACAACGCCCCAGCCGCTAATAGCTCCTCGACCAGCTTGGCATTCGCCGGACGGGTCGAGTCGAGCATGTGGTTCTGCCCATACCTCATCGTCATGTCAATCGAGCTGTGCCGCATGAGCTTCTGCTGCACCTCAGGCGTCGCGCCGGAGCTGCCCAGCCGTGCCCGGTAGGTGTGCCGGAAGTTGTGCCATCCCAGGTTCGGGATACCGGCCTTCCTCCCTGCCGGAGCCAGATGGTCCTGCCGAAGCGAATCGGCGTGGTACGGTCGGCCTGTGTCGAGGTTGCCGAACAGCCAGCCGTTCACGTTTTGTTCCCGTGCCTGCCATACCCGAAGCTCCTGAATCAGCAACTCGTGCAGCGGCAGGACGGAGGCAGAAGCCAGAGTCTTGGTCCCATCTTCGTATTTCCCCACCACCGAGCGTTCGATCGTGAGCGTCGCCTGCTCGAAGTCCACGTCCCGCCACCGCAATCCCAAAATCTCGCTGATACGCATCCCGGTATTCATGGCAAGTACCGCCATGAGCCGGACATGCGGAGCGAGGTGAGAGAGGATCACGTAATACTGCTGGGGCGTCAGCAGGTAGATGACACGAACCCGCCTGCTCGTTCCTTTCAGTTCGATCAGGCCCATCGGGTTACGCTGGCAGTCCAGATAGCGCCAGCGCATCGCGTATTCAAATAGCCGATGCATCACTGCGCGGGTATGCAGCTTGCTTTTGGGAGCCAGATCGCGGGGCTTCTGGTCCTTCTGTCTCGGCAAGGTCTGCAATCCCTTGATCCACTGCTCCACCGCCATCGGGTCCTTCGCCATATCGACTACGCGGATATTCTCCCATTCGGGAAGAATGCGCGCGTTCAACATGGACCGCAAAGGCCCGGCTGTGGACTGACGTTCTGGAATTGCTTCCTGCAAGTAGCGCCTCACCAATTGACCGAAGGTTGCCACTTCGATTGAGTTGTTGATCTCCGCAGTGAACTTGGAAGCCGCCCGCTGCGCCTCTGCCCTGGTGCGAAGTTGCTGCGTCGTGCCCAAGGTCCGTGACTTGTCTGCATCTCCATCCCGCCAGCGAAGCACCCATACATCAGGCCCTTTGCTACGGGCTTTACGAACGATCCAGCCATACTGGAACGTCTGCCGCTCTTTACCTCTCATGTGCCGCTTCCTCCTTGTGTAAGCGGCGCGGATGATGCTTCAACGATACCTCTTGCCGCATCGTCTCCGCCAGCTCCGAAATGAGAAATCGCCAGCGTTTACGCACCCCATTCGTGACCGAATGCGCCGGGATCTTGCCCTCGCGCGCGAGCCTCTTCACGGTAATCGGTGAGTAATGGAGAAAGGTTGCCGCTTCCTCTGGAGTCACAAAGGCTTCGGTTTCGACTTGAATCACTATTTGCACCTCAACTCTTGGCTGCGAGACGAACGTGCCAGCGTTCCGCAACGACCAATAACCTCAAATTAGGCTCGGAATGATGAGTAGCCCAGTGCAGATTTGAGAGGGGATGTGCAGGTTCTGCACATCCCTGTCGCCCAATCCTTGACCGACAAAACCAAAAGCAAGGAGGCGCGTAGAACGCGCGACTTGGCCCCACTTCGCGGCGCTCCGGTGGGCGGCCCGGAGAACGGGCCTTCTCCGGCCGTTCGGACGAGCGCCGGCTGCGCGCCAAACGGTGGTGCGTGTTTGGCACTTGCCGCGCCTGCCACTCCGGCCTTCCACCATCGCTCTGCTCGTTCTTCTCTGTCTGTCCTGTGGTTCGTTTTTTCCTTCGCTTCGCTCCAGGGTGAAAGAAAAAAAACGCCCCCCAGGGCAGACAGAGGGAAAAACAATGGAATATCAAAGCAACAGCAACCACAACAGCAATAGCGCAGCCGTCACCGCCAGCAATGGCGCAACCGGCAGTATCGCCTGCACACCGGCTTCCGGCAGTGAAAACCGGAAGCCTACAGGCGCACAGCAACTCATCCGTGAGAACGTGCAGTTTCTCATCGAGCAGTTGGAAGCGGGCAAGAGCGAAGCCCTCACCGCGTATCTCGACGCGATGGTGCATTTCAATAATTATTCTTTCGGCAACGTCCTCGCCATAGCGAGACAAAAGCCGCAGGCCACAAACGTAGCGGGGATGTGGTCATGGAACCAGCTTGGCCGCAGGGTCAAGCGGGGCGAGAGAGGCATTGCCATCCTTGCGCCGCTCATTGGCAAGCCCGCGATTCGACGCGGAACCGACGACAACGAGCAGGAAAGAACCACGCCCAAACCCGTCCTTCTCGGATTCCGCAAAGTGTACGTGTGGGACGAGTCGCAAACCGAAGGCGCACCGTTGCCGGAGATGGAGAAGGTAACGGGCGAAGTAGGCGCTTACCTCGACCGTATCCGCGAGTATGTCATCGCCCAGGGCATCACGCTTGAATACAACGAGAGCATCGCACCTGCATTGGGCGCGGCGTTCGGCACCACCATCCGTCTGTTGCCGGGACAGACCAAGCCGGAGGAGTTCACCACGCTTGTGCATGAACTGGCACACCTGATGTTGAAGCACAGCGAACGGCGCACGGAGATTACCAAAACCGTGCGCGAGACAGAGGCCGAAGCCATCGCCTTCGTAGTCGGGAAGTCGATTGGACTCAAGACCTCCACCGCCAGCGCGGACTATATCAGCCTGTACCACGGCAGCGCCGCTTTGCTGGCCGAGAGCCTTGAGCTTGTGCAGCAGAACGCCGCCATCATTCTTGCTGCGATCAGGACGGAGGAATCCGCCTCGCAGGAAGCACCGGACACGGCGGAAGCGCAGCCCGAACCCAAACGGGCGCGTCGCTCCCGCTCTCAGACAGCCACCACGGAAGCGGCCTAACCGCCGCTTCCATCACCCCCGCCAACATTTGCGGACAGGTGAGGTGTATCTGTCCGCATGACCTCCACGATTCATTCACAATAAGGAGCATTGACATGTCGAAAGCCGTTGCCGTTATCAGCGAATATCGCAACCTGCCACTCTCGCAGTTGCAGGAGTCACCCACCAACCCGCGCCGCCGATTCGATGAACACAGCCTGAACGAACTCGCTGCGAGTTTCAAATCGCAGGGCGTCTTGCAGCCCTTGCTTGTCCGCGCTATCGACACGGATATGTATGAGATTGTCGCGGGCGCACGGCGTTACCGCGCCGCGAAAATCGCTGCGTTGGAGCAGGTGCCCGTGCGTGTGATTGTGCTATCGGACGCCGCCTGCGTTGAGGCGCAGTTGGTCGAGAACATCCAGCGCGAAGGAGTGCATCCCTTGGAAGAAGCACTGGCATTTCATGCTTTGCTGCATACCGAAGGGTTGCAGTACAACATCAACAGCCTGTCGGCCAAGGCGGGCAAGA
>JAGWML010000112.1 GCA_028873155.1 Acidobacteriota bacterium | reverse complement strand
GCTTCAAGCATGAATCCTGAACACAAAGAGTTTGACGAGTACGTCTCCGACCCCGCCAAACCTGCGCCTTTCCGCGCGCGTCCCTCGCAGCCCGTCGGCTATGACCCGCCCCTTACCTGGCCGCAATGGCTCGTCGATGACCAGCGGGAAGCCTCGGGCCGCCCCGACGTGCTCACGTATACCTCCGATGTGCTTACCGCACCGGTCCACATCATGGGCAAGCCTCTCGTGCACCTCGTCGCCTCGACCAGCGGCACGGACTCCGATTGGGTCGTCAAGCTCATTGATGTCTACCCGGACGAGGTCGCCGGACAGCCCGATCTCGGCGGCTATCAGCTCCCCATCGCCATGGACATCTTCCGCGGCCGCTATCGCGACAGCTTCTCGAAACCGGAGCCAATCGCGCCAAACAAGCCGCTGCTCTATCCGTTCGCGCTGCCTGCGGCCAACCACGTCTTCCTGCCCGGCCACCGCATTATGGTGCAGGTGCAGTCCAGCTGGTTCCCGCTCTACGACCGCAATCCGCAGACCTTCGTGCCCAACATTTTCTGGGCCAGGCCGGGCGATTACCAGAAAGCGACCCAGCGCATCTACCACGCGCCGGGTGAAGCCAGCGCCATCGAACTGCCCATTGTGGCCGACAAATAGCATGGCGGCGCGGAGCGGGCGGCGCGATTACATTCCCAGAACCGCCCGCTGCGCGGCAAAGATCTCCTTCAGCCCCGCTTCGGCCAGGTCGATCAGCCCGTTCAACTGTGCGCGCGAGTAGCTGCCCTTCTCCGCGGTTGCCTGTGTCTCCACCAGGCCACCGTCGGCGGTCATCACCACGTTCATGTCCACCTCGGCCTGTGAGTCCTCTTCGTAACACAGGTCCAGCAGCGCTACGCCCTCCACAATCCCCACGGAGGTGGCCGCCACCAGTTGCCGCATCGGCGAGACCTTCAACGTTCCCGTCTTCACCAGCGCGTTCAACGCCAGCCCCAGCGCCACGGCTGCGCCCGTGATGGCCGCCGTGCGCGTGCCCCCGTCCGCCTGAATCACGTCGCAGTCCAGGATCACCGTGCGCTCGCCCAGCACCTGCAGGTCCACCACCGAGCGCAGACTGCGGCCGATCAGCCGCTGAATCTCGTGCGTCCGCCCGCCAATCCGGCCCTTCTCGCTCTCGCGTGGCGTGCGCGTCACGGTCGAGCGCGGGAGCATCGCATATTCGGCCGTTACCCATCCCTTGCCGCTATTGCGCCGCCAGCCGGGAACCCCCTGCTCAATGGTCGCGTTCGTCAGCACGCGCGTGTTGCCCAGTGTCACCAGTACCGAACCCTCCGCCGTCTGCACAAAGTCTGGCGTCAGCGTGAGCGGTCTCAACTGGGCAGCTCCGCGCCCCCCGGGCCGGAAAAAACCTGCGTTCTCATTCCTTTGCATACAGGGATTGTAGGGCAACGCGCCGCCCGGGACAGGCACCAACCACGCAGTGCCAACAACGGAATCGGGATAAATCCTGCCCGGAACGGGAAAGTCTCATAAACCGCTGCAATAAATAGACTTACAACCGATACAGCCAAGCTTTCTTCCCGATTTGAAACTGACCTTCGTCCAGCCGTTCTCCGAAAAGACCCGCCCTCGCCCAGCTAACGTATTGCCCATCTGTCATTTATGCGAACTGTCCGACATTGGCACACCGCGTGTATTAGGAGTAGGCAAGTTCCGGATTTGGAATCCGGAAATGCATTCGAACGACAACGAAAGAGGACAAGAAAATGCAGCCGACCGAACCGATGATGCCTATGCCCGAGACGCAGATTGCACCCGCATGTTTTCCGATGCCGGTCGATTGGGCCGAATCGCAGGACCTGACACGGAAGAGCTTTGCCGCACTGGCCCACGACGCGCGCAACATGCTCTCCGCGCTCGACCTCTACTGCGATCTGCTGAACGAACCCGGAGTCCTCGCCGCGAACTGCCGACATTATGGCAACGAGCTCAAGATGGTTGCCGCTTCCAGCCGCCGGTTGGTGGAGAAAATGGGGGTCCTTGGACAGCCTTCGCCGCACCCATTCCAATTGAACGCGGGGACTGAACTTGCAGTGGCGTCGTCTGAGCAGACCCCCCGGGGCCAGGCAACTCACTCCAGACAACCATGGCAGGAGTTGCCTGCGCTGCCGATTGAGGATCTCGCCGGCGAACTTCGCAGCTGCGAGAACCTCCTGATTGCGCTTGCCGGCTCGTCGATTGCTGTCACATTCGATATCCGCGACTGCGCTCTCGCTGTGCAGATGACCGGGGAGGACCTGATCCGCATTCTCGTGAACCTAGTCCGAAATGCAAGCGAGGCCATATCCGGCTCAGGCAGGATTCGAATCTCTCTCCGCGAACTCCCCACCGAGACCGGAACCAATCGCTGGGCCCTGCTCACCGTGGAGGACAATGGGCCGGGCATTCCCCGTGACGCGCTGGAGGCCGTCTTCGAACCGGGCTACACAACCCGCGGCGTCGGACATGAAGGCAGCGCGCCGGGACCGTGGCCAGTTGTGCACCGCGGCCTTGGGCTGTCCATCTCGCGTTCCATCGTCAAGGCTGCGGGGGGCCGCATCCATGCTGCGGTGCGCGACCCCTCCGGCACCTGCTTCCAGATTGAGCTTCCTATCCGCAACAGCTTCTAGCTGCGGCTTCTACCTGCTACTCAAACTCTTCACGGACGAGGCGGCTACAATGCTTGCAACAGCAATTCAACCACGCGTCATGGAATTTATTCCTCAGGCTCTTGATTCTGCGCCACGGCTGCATCTGCTTGTCGTCGATGCCGACGCGGCGGTTCGCTCGGCCTGCGCCGAAATTGCCTTCGGCCTCGGCTATGCCGTCGAAAACACGGGCGACTTCGATCAGGCCCGCAGTCTTCTCCGGGGGCGGGCGGTCGATATCCTGCTCGTCAACCTGCCCTTCGGCAACGCGCGCGCGCTGGAACTCATCGCTGAAGTCAAGCTGCTCTACCCGCAGTTGTCCATCATTGCGATGACCGCCTCCGGCACGGTCAACGCAGCGGTTGAGGCAATGCGCTCCGGCGCGTCGGATTACCTCACCAAGCCGTTCGCAGTCGACGAGCTGTCGAGCGTCCTCGAACGAGCGGCAGCCGGTCTCACCACTGACATCGCCGCCCGCCAACTGCGCGAACGCCTGCGTCTTTCGCAGGGACTGGGCGCCATGATCGGCCGCTCCGCGGAGATGGAAAAGATCTACCGCATCCTCTCCAAAGTCGCGCTCAGTACGCATCCGGTCCTCATTCTGGGCGAGAGTGGTACAGGAAAGGAACTGGTCGCCCGCACCATCCACGCTTATGGCCCCAATGCCTCCAAGCCCTTTCTGCCCGTGGACTGCGGCTCGCTGGTGCCGACGCTGATGGAGAGCGAGCTCTTCGGCTATGTGAAGGGAGCGTTTACCGGAGCCAACCGCTCCAAAGACGGACTGCTCGTCTCCGCCGCAGACGGGACTGTCTTCCTCGATGAGATCGGCGAGCTTTCGCTCGATCTTCAGGTCAAGTTGCTGCGGGCACTACAGGAAAAGGAAGTGCGCCCCGTCGGGGCCACGCATCGGGTTCCCGTCCGAGCGCGTGTGGTTGCGGCAACCAACCGGGACCTGGCGGCAATGGTTGAGAAGGGAGCCTTTCGCAAGGATCTCTTTTATCGCCTCAACGTCGTAAATCTGCGCCTGCCTGCCTTGCGCAACCGCCGCGAAGACATCCCTCTTCTTGCCGCGCACTTCCTGAACCGCATCAGCCGTGAACATGGAGCTAAATTCACGCTGAGCGACGAGGTTCTCCGGACCATGATGCGACATGACTGGCCGGGCAATGTCCGGGAGCTCGAAAATGCCATCGAACGCGCCTGCGCGCTCTCGTCCGGACCGGTTCTGCACCTGGGCGATCTTCCGACTCAGCTGCAGCAGGAGGGGCTCGCGGCTCATCGCGCCACCGTCTCCCGCAACGGCACAGACGGGGCCCTTGACCTGCCCACGGTGCAGACGCTTGCGGAAATGGAGCGCGAAGCCATCCTTGGCGCCATTCGCACCTTGAACGGCGACAAGCTTCAGGCCGCCAAACTGCTTGGCATCGGCAAGACCACGTTGTACCGCAAGCTCAAGGAATACGGAATCGCGGACCCCATGCAGGACGAGTAGCGAACACGGACGGGGCGTCGTTCCGCTGCAAGCCGGATCTCAGACCTGCTTGTGTCTTTCCATTGCGATTTCCAGGACAAACCGGCAGCCAGTGGCGTGCCGGCAAAGGAGCATAGTCATGAGTATTTTGATGGTGACGGGGATTGAAGGCGCGCGCAACTGCGCGGAAGTGGTCGCAGCGCAACTTGGCCGCAAAGTGGAAGTCGCAGAGGGGCGCAAGATGGCACTTGCCGCACTGCGCCGCGCCGAGTATGTAGCGGTGATCGTCGATGAAACGCTCGCCGAGTGTGACCCGGCCGCCGCTCAGTCGATCTGGGAACGGTCCGGGCTGGCGATTCCCATTCAGATCAACTTCGCACTTGCCGGCGCTGCGCGCATCGTCCGCGAGGTCCGAGCCGCCCTGAACCGCCGTGAGCGCGAACAGGCTCTGGCGCGCCGTGCCGCTGCGGCCGCCATCGAGACCGAACTCAAGGCCACGGTCGCTGGCCTTCTGCTGCAATCGCAGCTCGCGCTCGCAGCGGACCTGTCCGCCCCGGCGGCCGACCGCGTGCGCGTCGTTGCCAACCTTGCGAGTGCCCTGTGCGAGCAGCTCAAGGCGCCGATTCATACTCACGAAGGGCGCGCTTAGCTCCTCTGACCCCGCGCATCCTCGCGCCCCCCACCTGCCACGCGATGCCTTACTCTGGAATTGCATGAAAGAAACTGCCGTCTTGCTGATTGATTGTCCTGACCGCAAGGGACTCGTTGCCCGTGTGGCCTCGCTCCTCTACGAGCGCGGAGCCAACATCCTCCACGCCGACCAGCACCAGGACCATGAGCTCGGTCTGTTCTTCATGCGCGTCGAGTTCGCCCTCAATGGGCACGATGGGCAGCCGTTCGACCTCACAGGCTTTCAACAGGCCTTTGCGCCGCTGGCGGAAGAGCTTTCCATGCGGTGGAATCTCGTCTCCGCGGTCCAACGCCAGCGCGTCGCGCTCTTCTGCTCGCAATACCTCCACTGTATGGCCGACCTGCTGCACCGATGGCATACAGATGAGCTGGCATGCGAGATTCCCGTCATCATCTCCAACCATCGCGAAGTCGAGCCGCTGGCTTCCTTCTACGGCATCCCCTTTGAGCATGTGACAGTCACGGCCGCGACCCGCACCGAAGCCGAAGCCCGCCAGCTCGGACTGCTCGCGCGGCACAAGATCGACCTTGTCGTGCTGGCGCGTTACATGCAGATTCTTTCGCCGGAGTTTGTCGCGCGCTTTCCGGCAGCCATCATCAACGTGCATCACTCCTTCCTGCCCGCCTTCACCGGCGCGCGACCGTATCATGCGGCGCACAACCGCGGCGTCAAGCTCATCGGAGCGACCAGCCACTACGTCACGGAGGTGCTGGACGACGGCCCCATCATCGAGCAGGACGTCGCGCGCATCTCGCATCGCGATCAGGTGGAAGACCTCGTCGCGCGCGGACGCGATCTTGAGCGAGTCGTCCTGGCCCGTGCTGTCCGCTGGCACCTCGACCGGCGCATCCTCTGCTATGGCAACAAGACAGTCGTCTTCGATTAGGAAGACTGCGAGGTACCATTTCAACGACCCAAGGAGCGGGAATGGCAGATGGACGCGAAGAACGCGAAGAACAGGAATGGCGCCGCAAACAGGAAGAGCAACGAGAACGCGAGGATCGGCTTGACCGCGGCCGTCTTGACCCAGCAGCCCCGGAACGGAAAGAGTCGTAAGTGGGCGCACAAGAAAAGCCCCCGGCGAACCGGGGGCTTTTCCTGGCCTGGACCCGTTTAGTTGCTGTAGAGCAGGATGCCCGCCGCCTTCTCATCGCTGCCGGAGTCATCGTTTGATACCGGGCGATAGAAGAGCTGGTTGTTGTCTAGATAGACTTCAAGGAAGGCAGGCCGCGCGGTAATCTGCCCGGCAATCAGCGCCTCCGACAACGGGTCTTCGACATAGCGCTGCAGTGCGCGGCGCAACGGACGCGCCCCATAGCTGCGATCGACCAATGTCTTTTCGAGGATCCACTTCTTTGCATCCTCGGTCACCGAAATCGTGATCGCCTTCTGCGCAAGATTTGCGTTGAGCAGCTGTACGAGCAGCTCGACGATCTGCAGCAAGTCACCGTCCGACAGCGACTGGAAGAGGATAATCTCATCGAGGCGGTTCAGGAATTCGGGGTTGAAGGTCTTCTTCACCTCGTTCTTCACCAGTTCCTCGACCTTCTCCGTGACCAGATCTTCGCGCTCGCTCTGGAAGCCGAGGCCCTGCTTCTTTTGCAGGTGCCGCGCGCCGATGTTCGAGGTCATGATGAGGATGGTGTTCTTGAAGTCCACCGTATTGCCCAGTCCATCCGTCAACTGACCGTCTTCAAAGACCTGCAGCAGCAGGTTGAAGACATCAGGGTGCGCCTTTTCGATTTCGTCGAGCAGAACGACAGAGTACGGCGACCGCTTCACGCGTTCGGTCAACTGACCGCCCTCCTCGTAGCCCACATACCCCGGAGGAGAGCCAATCAGCTTCGAAACCGAGTGCTTCTCCATGAACTCCGACATATCGAAACGGATAAGCGCCTTGTCCGAACCGAAGAGGAATTGCGCCAGCGTGCGGGCCATCTCCGTTTTGCCCACGCCCGTCGGTCCCAGGAACAGGAAGCTGCCGATGGGGCGGTTGGGCGACTTGAGCCCGGCGCGCGAGCGGCGAATGGCACGAGCCAGCGCGCTGATCGCCTTGTCCTGCGAGATGACGCGCTTGTGCAGTTCTTCTTCCACGCGCAGCAGTTTCTGCGTCTCTTCTTCCTTGATGCTGGTGACAGGCACTCCCGTCCACCGCGAGACGACGTCTTCAATATCCTCGCGGCCCACAATGCCCGCGGCGGAGTCGTCGAGATGATACTTGTCGCGCAGGGCCCTCAGATTTTCGCGCTCTTTGCGTTCCTCGTCGGAGTAGAAGCGCGCCTTCTCAAATTCGTGATTCGCAATCGCCGAATCCATGCGATGCACAATGAACTTGATGCGCTTCTGCACCTCGGTAATCTCATCGGGCAGCGAAGTCTGGCGCAGCTTCACTCGCGCGCCCGCCTCGTCGATCAAGTCAATTGCCTTGTCGGGCAGAAAGCGATCCGGGATGTAGCGATTCGAGTGCGAAACAGCAAACTCAATCGCGTCGTCGGTATAGCTCACCGCATGAAACTTCTCATAGCGGTCCTTGATGCCGTTGATGATCTTGATGGCGTCCGCTTCGTTGGGCGGCGGCACCTTGACTGCCTGGAAGCGGCGTTCGAGCGAACGGTCCTTCTCGATCGACTTGCGATATTCGGCCGGTGTCGTGGCGCCGATGCACTGAATCTCGCCACGCGACAACGCCGGCTTTAGAATGTTGGCCGCGTCGAGCGAACCCTCCGCCGATCCCGCTCCAACCAGTGTGTGCAGCTCATCGATAAAGATGATGGAGTTTTGATTTTCCATCAGCTCTTTCATGATGGTCTTCAACCGCTCCTCAAACTGGCCGCGGTACTTGGTGCCAGCCACAATCAGCGACAAATCCAGCGCCAGCACGCGCTTGTCCGCAAGGAAAGTCGGCACCTCGCCATCGGCAATACGCTGCGCCAAGCCCTCGACGATGGCCGTCTTGCCGACGCCAGGCTCGCCAATCAGCACTGGGTTGTTCTTTGTGCGGCGGCAGAGAATCTGCACGACACGCTCCAATTCGCCGTCGCGTCCGACGAGCGGATCGAGCTGTCCATCCATCGCGGCCTGTGTGAGGTCGCGGCTGAACTCTGCCAGCAGGCTGGACTCGCGCTGGCGCTGCTGCTGCGGCGCTTTTTCCTGCGTCACCCGGGTCAGCTCGTCGCGAATCTGGGCGAGCTTGAGGCCGCGCTCCTGCAGAATCTCCGCGGCAAAGCACTTCTCTTCTCGCAGCAGACCCAGCAAAAGATGCTCGGTGCCGATGTGCTTGTGGCCCAGACGCTCAGCTTCTTCCGCGGCGTAGGCCAAAACGCGCTTGCACTCATTCGACAGGGGTAGATCGACCGAAGTCGAAACCTTTTCGCGAATCGTTGTGTGGGCCTCAATTTGCTTGCGGATGGACTCAACCGAGGCATGCGAGCGTAAGAAACGGTTGGTTAACGCCTTGTCCTCGCGCAACAGGCCAAGCAGCAGGTGCTCAGTCTCGATATAGGGCGACCCGAACTGGCTGGCCTCATACCGCGCAAAGAAGATCACGCGCCGTGCCTTCTCCGTATAGCGTTCGAACATGATGTTCTCCCTTTGCCTTCAGGCTATCGGTGGGAGTAGCTGTCCGGTGCCTTGCCGGCCTCAGCCCAACCCGCTCACGCCCTTCTTCTCACTGTCGCCGCCGGAGGCCTTGATGGAAATGCCGTGCCTGCTCCGAACAGCCCTTATGGATGGTTGCGGTTGTTTTTCCGCTTCGCCCCCCGGTTGAACGAAACAACCAGAGACCCCACCCTCCGCTCGCCGGCCTGAATGGAACTTGCGCTCCAGTTTCCCAGACCCGTTACTTCATCAGACTCAAAAACCATCCGAAATGGTGCACTTTCGTACTCCATTCCGAAACTGCGTTTAACCCTGGGAAGCAGTCTTCCAAGGGGCCAGGCGCCCGTGCTCCAGGCGAAGAGTTCGCGCACAACGCGCGGCCAGTTCCAGATTGTGCGTCACGATGATCGAAGTGAGCCCATGCGTGACGTGCAACCGCTCGAGAAGATCGAAGACCCGCCCGGCCGTGGTTTCATCCAGGTCGCCGGTCGGCTCGTCCGCCAGCAAGAGCCTGGGCCCGCCAACCAGCGCACGGGCCAGCGCGATGCGCTGCTGTTCGCCGCCGGAGAGTTCGCCCGGCCGATGTTCGCTTCGATCTTCCAGACCCACCTCCCGCATCCATTTAGATGCTTCAGCCAAGGCTGCGCGACGGTCTTGCCCGCGGGCCAGCAGTGGCATTGCAACGTTTTCCAGTGCCGTGAACTCCGGCAGCAAATAATGAAACTGCCACACGTAGCCGATGGTGCTGTTGCGAAAGGTTGCCGCCTGCCGCTGGGTCAACTCGGCCGTATTGGTTGAGGCGCAGTGTACCGTCCCCGCCGTGGGGGTATCAAGTGCGCCCAGAATGTGCAAAAGCGTGCTCTTTCCCGCGCCGGACTGGCCCACGATGGCCACCAGCTCGCCGGGATACACATCAAAGTCAAGTCCGTGAAAGAGCGTGAGACTGCCGCGCGCAGTGGAGTAGGTCTTTTCCAGTCCGCGCACCTGAATGATTGCCGTCCCTTCCGACGCGCGTGATTCCTTGTTCCGCGGGGTGCGGGAAACCGGACTGGCAGCCGCTGAAGGGGCCTGTTTCATTCGATACACCCATTCTATCGTCTGAACGCGAAATAGACTGCAAAAGTCGCGCTCGGTCTAATGGCTTTCAATAGAACAGTTTAGCTGTGGGTCAATGCGGCTGG
>JAGWML010000111.1 GCA_028873155.1 Acidobacteriota bacterium | reverse complement strand
GGCCGTTCCACCGCTGGCGCCTGCGCGGGCTGGGCACTGGACGGTGACGAGGAGCAACCCGCTCCGCACCTCTGCGCGCCCCGCGCAAGTTCTACGCTGCCAACGGTTTTCCCGTCTTTGCGAGCTCATGAACCCAATCCTGCCGGGCTCCACGGTCCATCGGACCTGGCCGGCGTAAATATCTACAAAATCTGCCTCTTGCGTTTCGGACCCTTCCGAGGTTCGCAAGGGGGTGAACTTGTGTCGTGCGCGTCCCATCCTTCTTGCAGGGCAGAGACGCCTAGTTTACGAACCGGCGCATGCGCACGTTCATCGCGACACCTAGCGCCAGGAAGGTAAACAGCACCGAAGATCCGCCGTAACTCATTAACGGTAAAGGGATTCCGGTGACGGGCATAAACCCGATGACCATGCCTACGTTGACCGCAATCTGAAAGGTCAACACAGCCACGATCCCCATAATAATGAGAGAACCGGGCAGGTCAGCGGCTGTTTGTGCGTTCTGAATCAAACGCATCAATATGAAGAAGTATAGCAGCAGTACAAGAGTGGCGCCGACGAAGCCGTGCTCCTCACTGAAGGCGGCAAAGATGAAGTCGGCGTGCGGGATGGGCAGAAAGTCGCCCTGAGTCTGGGTGCCCTTTTCCGCGCCTTTGCCCCACAGGCCGCCGGAGCCGACGGCGATGAGCGACTGGCGAATCTGATAGCCGCTGCCGCGGGGATCGTTGTCCGGGTTGATGAAGCTGGTGAGCCGGGCCTTCTGGTAGGGCTTGAGCACCTTGCCGCTGGTCCAGGCGCCGGCAACGAGCACCAGTGCCGCGACCAGCAGAGCGAGCGATTGCCGCAGGTTGATGCCGCCCAGGAACAGGCCGGCCAGAAGGATGGGCGTGTAGGTGAGCGTCGTGCCAAGGTCTGGCTGCTTGAGGACCAGCAGCATGGGCGCACCGATGAGGGCGAAGGCTTTCAGGATGTCGCGCCAGGTGAGCGAGCGGCCGCCGAGATTGGCAAAGTAGCGGGCAACGGCGAGGATGAGGACGAGTTTGACCCACTCGGAGGGCTGGAACAGGATGGGGCCGAGCTTGATCCAGCGGCGCGCGCCCAGCGCTTTGTGGCCGATGCCGGGGATGAGGACGATGCCGAGCAGAAAGAGAAAGACGCCGTAGATCCACGGCGCGAAGTCGATGAGCTTGTGGTAGTCGATCTTGGAGAAGAGCAGCATGCCGGCCAGGCCTCCAGCAATCCAGAAGAGCTGCTTGGTGTGAAAGCCGACGTAGCGGGTGTGCAGCGTCGCGGAGTAGATCTCAAAGACCGAGAGCGCGCAGATCAGCAGAACCATGCCGAGCAGGGCCCAGTCGAAGTCGCGAAAGCTGATGAAGCGGCGCATGGGGCTCATGGGGTCTGGACCTTGCTGACGGGCAGCGCGACGGCGATCTGGCCGGGCAGGGCGGTGGTCGCACCGGACCTGTGCAGGCGGGCGGACGTGGATGTGGCAGGCGCGCTGACGGGCGGATTCACAAAGTAATGACCAGCGTGGATGCGCGCGACGGTCTTGCCGTTCTTGACTTCGGGCTGCGACCAGAGGACGCCGACCTCGGCCGGTTTGGCAGGCGTGGCGGGCGCGGTATTTGCCTGGACTGCGGGAAGATTGTGCGCGAGGCGGCGCTGCTTTTCCACGTAAGCCGCAACCACAGCGGCGCCGATGCGGGCCGGGTAAAAGCTGAATTCGCCGTTTTGCCAGAGGACGGTGACGACCAGTTCGGGGTTGCGGCGCGGCGTGACGCCCACGAACCAGGCATTGGGAAAGGTGGAGCGGCCCTTGCTGGTGCGGTCGAGCGCTTCGTGGCTCATCACCTGGGCCGTGCCGGTCTTGCCCGCGAGGTCGATGCCCTCCAGATGCGCGGAGCCGGCGGTGTGGTAGAGGCCCGGCTCAGTCACCTCGGCCATGCCGTCGGTGATGGTCATCCACGCATCCGGGTCGAGGGGGATGTAGGTCTGGCCGGTGCCGGGGAACGAGTCCTGGAGCGCGTGGCGGAAATCTTCGGGGAGCTGGTCGGGAAAGACGACGTGGGGTCGGACCATGTGCCCGCCGGAGGCGATGCCGCCGATGATGCGGGCAAGCTGAATGGGAGTGGCCTCAATGGCGCCCTGGCCGATGCCGACCGAGATGGTCTCGCCGGCGTACCACTTGCGGTGGTAGTTCTTCATCACCCACTGGGCCGAGGGCATCAGGCCGGCCTGCTCGCCGGGCAGGTCGATGCCGGTCTTCTGGCCGTAGCCGAACTCGGTGGCGTACTTTGAGATGCGGTCGATGCCGAGCTTATCGGCAAGGGTGTAGTAGAAGGTGTCGCACGACATGGGAATGGCGTTGTGGATGTCCACCGAGCCGTGCTTTTCATCGCAGTGATAGAAGTGTCCGTAGAAGTTTGCGCCGCCGTTACAGAAGACGTGTAGATTCTGCGCCAGTCCCTCTTCCAGACCGGCCACTGACATGAGGATCTTGAAGGTAGAGCCGGGCGCCAGCTGCGCCTGAATGACCTTATCCAGCAGCGGGTGATCCGGGTCGGTGATGAGCTTGTTCCATGCAGTGCGGTCGATGCGGACCGCGAAGTCGTTGGGGTTGAAGCTGGGGCGCGAGACCAGTGCGAGAATCTCTCCGTTGCGCGGGTCCATGGCGACGATGGCTCCGCTGCGGTCACCGAGGGCAAGCTCCGCGGCGCGCTGCAGGTCATTGTCGATGGTGAGGCGCAGGTCCTGGCCGGGGATCGCGTGCTGGGTGCGCAGGTAGCCGACCTCGCGGCCGCGGCTGTCCACGACGACGTCGCGCGAGCCGTCCTCTCCGCGAAGTAGCTGATCGTAGCTCTCTTCCTCGCCTGCCTTGCCGACCACGTCGCCCGGCTCGTAGGCCGCATAGCGGGGGTCGTTGAGCATGTCTTCGCTGACTTCGCCGACGTAGCCGATCAAGTGGGCGGCGTAGCCGTCGCGCGGGTAAAGGCGGCGCTCCTGATCGATGGTCTCGAGCTCCGGCAGCTCTCCGGCGTGCGCTGCGATGAAGGCCTGCTCGTCGGGCGTGACCTCCTGCTTGATGGGGATGGGCTGGTAGCCGGGCGCGCTGCGGTAGCGGCGCAGCGTGGCGCGGAGCTGGTCGAGATCGAGGTCGAGGCCACGCGCGATGAGAGGCAGATCGGCGTCCACATTGCGGCCCTGCTCGCGCACGAGGAAGCAGGAGACGGAGGGGTAGTTATCAACGATGAGGCGGTTTTCGCGGTCGAAGAGCTTGCCGCGCGGGGCGAGGATGGGCACCTTGCGGATGCGATTCTGCTCGGCGAGGACGCGAAAGCTGTCCGCGCCAATGACCTGGAGCCGCCAGAGGCCGGCCAGCAAGGCCAGCATCATGAGCAGAACGCCATACTGCACAGCCGTCAGCTTGGCGCTGGGGAGCTTTTCGCCGCGTGTGGAGCTGTTGAGAACCATTCTGCCTGCACTTTAAGGATACCGCGAAGCGAGCGCTGGATGCGGGTGTTGTGGGTGTCAGTCCCGGATTCGAAACCGGTCGAGGAAGGGGAAGAGAATCAACGCGACGACAGTATTGCCGAGGGCGATGAAGAGCGTGTTGATCCAGTCCCACTCCATGGAGAGGCCGAGGAGGATGCGGTAGACAAAGAAATAGAGGCCGCTGGAGACGAGCGACAGTGCAAGGGTGAGCAGGACGCGGACCGTGTGATTTTCCACATCGAGGCGAATGCCGAATGAGGACGAGAGAAAGCCGACAATGGTCTTGGCGACGCCGTTGATGCCGATGGCATGCTGCGTGAGCGCATCTTCAAAAATGCCGAGGATGCAGCCCATGATGGTGCCCTGAATTGGACTGGGGCGGCCCATCGCAAAATAAACAACGACGACGAGCGGCAGGTCGAACCATGCATAGCGGCCGAGGACGCGGGGCAGCCACGCCTGCAGCACCAGAGCGGCCAGCGGCACCAGCGCGTACACAAGCACGGGGAAGCGGTGAACCTCGATTTCGCGGCGGCTCGTGGCCGTAAGCACCGGCATGTTTAGGGAGTCCTCGACGGAGTGGAGTTGGCCGGCGCTGAGGTCTGGCCGCTTGTGACGCCTGTGGCGTTCCCCGGCGTGAAGCGATCGGGCCGGAGCGGCTGGACGGTGTGCACAACGGGTGGCGGAGGCGTGCTGTCGTTGAGCGGCTGCTGATCCGCGGGCAGGTTCGGGTCGATGAGACCCGGCAGTCGCTCGGCCATAATCTGCGACGCCTTCTTTTGCGCCTCTTCCTGCTGCACCTCCGCGCCCTTGATGGCCTCGCTCTCGGCCATGTCCTGCTGCTGATCGGGTGGGAATCGCGGCTCCATCGAGGTGATGACAAGAACCTCATCGAGGCGGTCGAGGGCTGCATACGGCTTGACGATCACATTGATGAAGCCGTCGCGCTCTGGGTCGCGAACAACCTTGTCGACCACGCCAACGGGCAGGCCGCGAGGAAAGATCTGGTCACCGCCTGCGGTGAGCACACGCTCGCCGGGCTTGATGCGGTTGTCGGAGATGATGCTGACGATCTGTGGCTGGCCTAGCGCATTGCCGCGCAGGATGCCGCGGATGCGCGTGGTTTCAAGAATCACTCCCGCGCCGGAGGACTGGTCGTTGATGACGAGAATCTGGGAGGTGTGCGGGAAGACGTCGCGGACCTTGCCGACGATGCCGGCGGGAGAAATGACCGCCATATCATGCTGCAGGCCGTCGGACGAGCCCTTGTCGATATAGAAGACGCGCGACTGGGCCGCTCCGCTGGAGCCGATGACTTGAGCCGCGAGGGTCTTGTAGAGGTATTGCTGCTGGAAGTTGAAGAGGCCCTGCAACCGCTGACCCTGGCGGGCGTCCTCGAGCAGCGCGGCCTGCTCAAAGCGAAGCCGGTCCACGGTCTGTTGCAACTGCTGGTTCTGCTCGCGAACGTGGCGCAGATCGACGTAGTTCCGCCAGAGGTCGGTGAAACTGGAACCACCGAAATGAAAGAGGCGCTCAGGAGGCGCGACAACGGCTTCAGCCCACAGGCGCAGCAGACGCACGCTGCCGGAGTCGCGCGGGTCCAGGCTCATGCGTCCGGTGTCTGTCTTGTGCACCTGCGTGGCGAGGCCGACAATCTGGACGGCCAGCAGCGCCAGCAGCACCAGCAGGTTTCGATAGCGGACGATGAAGGGTTCCATGGTGACGCTCAGGGACTAGGGACGAGTCCCTCGTGTCGCTGCCGTTAGTCAATCTTGATCTTGCGCAGAAGACGAAAATCAGAAAGCATCTTGCCGGTGCCGAGCACGACCGAAGCAAGCGGATCGTCTGCCACCGAGACGGGCAGGCCCGTCTCTTCGCGGATGCGCTTGTCGAGGTTCTTGATGAGCGCGCCACCGCCGGTGAGCACGATGCCGCGGTCGCTGATGTCTGCGGAGAGCTCGGGCGGGGTGCGTTCCAGCGCGACGCGAATTGCATTCATGATGACGGCGATGCACTCGCTGAGAGCTTCGCGGATCTCGCTGTCGTCGATGGTGATGGTCTTGGGCACGCCTTCGATCAAATTTCGGCCTTTGATTTCGATGGTCAGCGGCTTGTCGAGCGGGAAGGCGGAGCCGATCTCCATCTTGATCTGCTCGGCGGTGCGCTCGCCGATGAGCAGGTTGTATTTACGCTTGAGGTAGTTGGTGATGGCCTCGTCCATCTGGTTGCCAGCCATGCGCACGGAGCGCGAGTAGACGATGCCGGAGAGCGAGATGACGGCAATGTCGGTGGTGCCGCCGCCGATGTCAACGACCATGTTGCCGCCCGGCTCGGTGATGGGCAGACCCGCGCCGATGGCGGCGACCATGGCCTGCTCGACCAGGTAGACCTCGCTGGCCTTGGCGCGATAGGCCGAGTCCTCGACGGCGCGCTTCTCCACCTGCGTAATCTCAGAGGGAACGCCGATGACGATGCGCGGGTGGACGAGCATCTTGCGGTTGTGCGCCTTCTGGATGAAGTAATTGAGCATCTTCTCGGTGACTTTGAAGTCCGCGATGACGCCGTCCTTCATGGGCTTGATGGCGACGATGTTGCCGGGCGTGCGGCCGAGCATCTCCTTGGCTTCTTTGCCCACGGCCTCGACTTCGCCGGTGTTCTTGTTGATGGCGACGATGGACGGCTCATTGACGACGATGCCTTTGCCGGCGGCGAAGACAAGAGTATTGGCCGTGCCGAGATCAATCGCGAGATCGCTGGAAAACATGCTGAAAAGAGAGCGCAGGCCGTGCGACCGCGAAGAGCGGGAAGGATAACCATTCGAAGACATGGAAAGTGGATCTACCTCATACAGTATTGTACGGCCAGCGAGCGCGGCCTGCAGTTCGCGGGGAGTGCGAAAGCGGGGCTGCTGCGGTAGACTCAGGGATTGCGCCGAAGGCGGAGGACGATCTTGAGGCGCGGAATGGAAGTTGTCAGGGGCGATTATGAGTCATCGTATCTATCACAATCTGATTGGCGGCGAATGGGTGCCGGCGAAGAGCGGCAAGACCATCCTGAACCTGAACCCGGCGGACCAAGGCGACGTAGTCGGGGAGTTTCCTTCCTCGCATGCGGAGGATGTGAAGGCGGCCGTGGCGGCGGCGAAAGAAGCCTATGCGACATGGCGGCTGGTTCCTGCGCCCAAGCGGGCTGAGATTCTGGTGCGTGCGGGCCTCTTGTTGCAACAGCGCAAGGAGCAATACGCCCGCGACATGACGCGCGAGATGGGCAAAGTGCTGGCGGAGACGCGCGGCGACGTGCAGGAGGCCATCGACGAGGCTTTCTATGTGGCCGGCGAGGGGCGGCGGCTGTTTGGCGTGACTACGCCGAGCGAGCTCAAAGACAAATTCGCCATGAGCGTGCGCATGCCCGTGGGCGTGGTGGGTCTCATTACGCCGTGGAATTTTCCGATGGCGATTCCAAGCTGGAAGCTGTTTCCGGCGCTGGTGGCGGGGAATACGTGCATCATCAAGCCGGCGACGGACACGCCGCTCTCGACCTACAACCTGGTGCAGGCGCTGGTGGATGCCGGCCTGCCTCCGGGCGTCGTGAATATCGTCAGCGGTTCCGGCTCGGGCGCGGGCGCGGCGCTGCTGGAGCACCCGGACGTGCGTGCCATCAGCTTTACGGGATCGAGCGAGGTGGGCTCGCACGTGGGCCAGCGCGGAGCGGCGACCTTCAAGGCGGTCTCACTGGAGATGGGCGGCAAAAACGCACAGATTGTCCTCGATGACGCCAATCTCGACTTGGCGCTCGACGGCGCGCTCTGGGGCGCGTTTGGCACCACCGGCCAGCGCTGCACGGCCACCAGCCGCATCCTCCTGCAGAAGGGGATTGCGGCAAAGTTCACCGCGGAGTTTGTGAAGAGGGCTAAGGCGCTGAAGGTTGGCGATGGGCTGGATGAGTCGGTGCAGGTGGGGCCGCAGGTGAATGCCGGGCAGATTGAGACATCGAAGAAATATGTGGATATCGCCTCAGCGGAGGGCGCCAAACTGCTGGCAGGCGGACATGCACTGACAGAAGGCGCCTACAGCAAAGGGACGTTCTTTGAGCCGACCGTCTTTGGCGGCGTGACGGCCGCGATGCGCATTGCGCGCGAAGAGGTCTTTGGGCCGGTTGTGTGCCTGATCGAGTTCGAGACGTTTGAAGAGGCCATTGCGATTGCCAACTCGATCGACTACGGCCTGTCGACGGCACTCTACACGCGCGATGTCAATCGGGCCTTCACGGCGATGCGCGATCTGGAGGCTGGCATCACCTACATCAATGCGCCAACGATCGGCGCTGAGGTGCATCTGCCCTTTGGCGGCGTGAAGCAGACGGGCAACGGACACCGCGAGGGGCTGGGCGCGATTGAGTTCTTCACGACGTGGAAGGCGGTGTATGTGGACTACTCCGACAGGCTGCAACGCGCGCAGATCGACAACGCGGAGTAACCCGGCGCGAAGCGGTGGCACTGCCCGGAACGGATCGAGCTACTGATTCAGCTTGCCCAAGACGACGCCTGGGGTTCCGGAGTGGGTGAGCGCGCAGGAGGCCTGCTGATCGCACTTGTAATGGATGAGGACGTAGTTGGCAGCCCAGGTTGCCACGATGGCCTGGTCCTGCTTGCGCGCGATATAGAAGTTCCTGCCGGGGTTTGTTGTGAGCAACGCTCGTGATGCGTCATAGCTGGAAACATGCTCATCGCCCTGCACGTAGAAGGCTGAGCTAAAACGTCGGACATTCGCGAGGCGGGTGGCGCGGCGTGCATCGGCGCTCTGCTGCGCAGCATGCTGCGCCTGGTGGTTCATCAGGGCCTGCTGTTCGTCCAGGGTGGGAAAGTTTGTCGTCATGTCCCAGTAGTCCACGTGCTTGAAGGATTTTCGGTCGCAGGGGAAATCGCCCTGGGCGTTGAGGGCGACGATCTGGCCGTCGGAGTTGACCTGGCGCTGCAATACGTCCTGGCCTTTAAGGCGGGTCTGCTCCTGTGCCTGGAGTTGCGCGATCTGCGCCTGACGCGCGGCCTGTTCCTGCTGATAGCGCGCCAGCGCGGCTTTGCCTGAAGGCGGATGCGCTGCCGAGGGTGGCGCCAGGGCCTTTGCGGGTTCGTAGGGGAGCAGGACCGTTTTTTGGCAGAGCGCGAAGCCGGAGGAGTCGAGCAGGCGGAGGGTAATGTCAATTGGGCGCGGCAGATTGTTCAACGTGAAGTCGAACGAGGAAGCGACCGTGGGATCGATCGGCTCGATCTGAACCTGGTAGTGCAGCTTTCCGTCCCAGCGGGCGAGCATGTGACCCCGCAGCCCTGCAGCTTTGTAGATGCCGTCACCAAGATCCTGGGAATCGGAAGCAGGAGTATCGGAGGAACGGTGCATGAGCACAAGCGCGAACATCACGGCAGCAAGAAGGGCGAAGCCCACGAAAATGAGTGGTGACGGTTTGGGAACTCGACGGGCTGCGCGCTGCGGCGGAGGCGGAGGAGGTTCCTCGGCGAAGAACTCTCCTTGATAGCCACCCCCGTTCGTAGACGGTTGGCCTGTTTCGTTTTCGTTGGACTCACTCATGTGGCAATTTCCTCGACCAGCATCAGTCGCGACGGCCTGATTGGGTTAAGGCCATTGGAGCATGCCGTTACAGCAGAGACAACCGGAACTCAATTGCAGGAGTCACGTTCGTAACTCCCTGAGGCGGTCTGGCCGCACACGATCTCAGCAGCACTCTGAGGCGACGGGAAGCCGATGCCGCCTATTTCGCGGCCCAGGGAGATGTGACAGGAATGGCGCTTTGCACCCATGCGTTGTCGATGAGGTCGCGCAGCATGCTCACGCCGGCGGCGAGCCGCTCGGCTGTAAAGGCGCGCGATTCAGGTGTACCGGCGCCTGCAAAGCCGCCGGATTTCTCAAGGATGTACACCTGCTCAACTTGTTTTGCGGACACACGGAGGTAGGCAACGTAGGAGTCGAAGATGTCGGCTGGGAGCGATTGAGTTGCGCCGACGAGAGCCTGAACCTGCGGCGCCGTGATATTTCTCTCGACAAACGGCCCTTCGAACTCCCAGTGGATGGTGTGCGCGGTGGTATAGCCGTGCGGATTGGGGCCGACCCAGCCGTTGTAACACACTGTTGTATGCAGCGGCTGCGAGCCGTCGCCGACGTAGTGGCCGAGCCAGCCGGCATAG
>JAGWML010000110.1 GCA_028873155.1 Acidobacteriota bacterium | reverse complement strand
CCAGGGTGACGGGTATCACCCGAATCCGGGCGCCTCAGCCAGGGCCGAAGGCAGTCATCAGCGCAGAATGCAGCGTAGAATGACGGCGTCTTCCGCGGGATCGGCATAGTAGCGCGGCCGCCTGCCGGCCTCCGTGAAGCCCAGGCTCCTGTAGAGGGCCAGCGCTCTGCGATTCGACACCCGGACCTCGAGAAAGGCCTCGCTCGCTCCCTTTTCGGCCAGGGCAGACGCCAGAAAGCGCCAAAGTCTGCCTCCCACCCCGCGCCGCTGAAACTCCGCGGCAACAGCAATGCTTTCCAGCTCAGACTGAGGAGAATTCAGGCTGGCGACGGCGAATCCTGCCAGTACGCCGGTCGTAGCTTCCTCTGCCACGCAGGAAAGCCGTCGCACGACGGCATGCGGGTCGAGGCATCCCTCATACGCCGCACGCGGCCAGTGTGGTGCCTCAGGAAGGCTGGAGGCGAGGGTCAAGACCCCGTCCACATCGTTCAAGGCCATCGAACGAATCCTGAACCCCGGCGCAGGGTCGTTCATCGGCTCTCCGGGCGTCCCACGGTCGCGGGTGCGATGGAACTGCCGAAGATCTCGGCATCAGAGCGGCGCAGATACTGTCCGTCCAGCGTCGCCGCGTCGTCGAAATCCCCGGCTGCCAGCCGGGGTATCGCGAATCCGATGGCGTCAACTGCCGTAGGCGCATCCGTGACCACGTGTGGCACGGCAGGCCATGCTGCGCGGAGCAGACTGGCCGCGCTATCACAGACTGCGATTTTTTTCGGGGAAGGCTGAGTCGCGAGCTCTTCGGCACCTGCCAGCATCTCCCTGCACGCTTGTCCCGCAGAACCGGGCAGTCGAAGAAAGATCTCGTTGCGGTGCGCGTCCAGGGCTGCCGCTTCCGTTCCGGCTTTGGCCGCAAGGACGGCCAGCCGGGAAACCGCCAGGATCGGCGTCGCCGCCGGTTCGGCCAACCCTTTTGCCGCGCTAAGCCCCACCCGCACGCCGGTGAAGCTCCCTGGTCCGGCTACCACAACCAGCGCAGCCAGATCCGCCAGCCGCACAGAATGGTGCGCCAGAACCTCCCGCACGGCCTGCACCAGCGTGGCTGAGTACGTCCTGCCTGCCAGGCCCGCCTGCTCCAGCAGCTCCAGCCGGCCGCCGTCAGCCCGCGCCAGCGCCACCGACCCTGAAGGGCCGCATGTGTCGATCCCGAGCAGTAGCGGCGCGGCTGTCATGCGGCCTGCTATGCCAGGGCCAGCGCCTGATCGAGATCGGCGATGATGTCTTCCTTGTCCTCAATGCCAATCGACAGGCGGATCGTGCCCTGCGTGATGTCCGCCGCGTCCCGCTCGGCGTCGGTCAGAGCTGCGTGGGTCGTGGTGGCTGAGTGCGATGCCAGGGACTCGACGCCGCCCAGCGACTCGGCGTTCAGGAAGATCTTCAATGCACCCAGAAAGCGCCCCGCTGCCTCGCGCGTGCCGATGTCGAAGCTCAGCATCGACCCGAAGCCCTTTTGCTGCCGCTTGGCCAGCTCATACTGTGGATGGCTCTTGAGACCGGGATAGGCCAGCCTGCTGACTTTGGGATGCGTGGAGAGGAACTCCGCTACTGCTCGGCCGTTCTCCTCATGCTGCTGGATGCGCAGGGGCATTGTCTTGATGCCGCGCAGCACAAGGAAGCACTCGAAGGGCGAAAGAATCGCGCCAGCCGCCTTCTGCACCAGCAGAAAGCGATCCTTGTGCTCCGGCTTCGAGCCGATGAGAGCGCCGCCGATTCCATCCGAGTGGCCGTTCAGGTACTTGGTCGTCGAGTGCATCACAATGTCGGCCCCCAGCTCAATCGGACGCTGCAACACGGGCGACATAAACGTGTTATCGACGCTGACTTCAATCCCGTGCGCATGAGCCATCGCGCTGATGGCGGCGATGTCGCTCAGCACCATCAGCGGGTTGCTCGGCGTTTCCAGGTGAATCAGCTTTGTCGCCGGACGAATCGCCGCCTCGACAGCCTTCAGATTGCTGGTGTCGACATACTCGATGTCGATTCCGTAGCCGCTCACGATCTGGTTGAACAGCCGCACCGTGCCTGCATACACGTTGTGCGAACAGATGAGGTGGTCGCCGGCCTTCAACATCGCCACCAGGGCAGAGATCGCCGCCATGCCGCTGGCGAATGCGTGGCCGCTGGTTCCACCCTCCAGCGCCGCCAGCGCCATCTCCAGGCGATCGCGTGTCGGGTTGCCGGCGCGCGAGTAATCCCAGCCGCGGTCGGTTCCAATCCCGGTCAGCTCGAACGTCGAGGAAAGATACACGGGCACGTTGACTGCGCCCGTCTGCGGATCAGGGTGCTGCCCTGCATGCACAGCCAGTGTTGCGTACTTGTAAGAGGACATGAAGTCTGTTGGACGCTCCTCCACCTAGCTTATCGTGCCGGGAGCGTCCAGACCACCGGCTCATGCCGCAGTCCGGCATGGGCGCGGCAGTCCTTGCATCCGCACTGTTACTGTCCGGTTGGCTTGCTCTTACCAGGGGTGCGCACAGTGGGGAAGTACCCGGTTCGCGTGCGCACTGCCAGCTTGCTCATACCCGGCGCCTGCGCCGTGACCAGAACGCGCCGAAAACCAGGCTCCGTGGTCGGCTTGGTGGAGTGGTACCCGATCGTGTATTGGCTGCGAATGTCGCGCGCAACCTCGGCTGCAATATCGTCCACCTGCTCCATCGAATGGGGGAAGTAAGCAACGCCTCCCGTCTCGTCTGAGAGCAGTTCCAGCGCGCGGCGTGCATGCCGCACCTCGGCCCGCGTCATCTCGTCCCCAAAGAGCAGTCCGATCGAGTAGATCTCGGGCCCCGAAAGCTGCTGCACGCGGCGAATCGTCTGCTCCAGGGTCAGGGTCGAAGCGTTGTCTTCGCCATCGGTGATGAGAATCAGCACCTGCTTGGGCCGGTGCGCGTCGGCGGCGAGCTTATCGGCAGAGGCCACCACGGCGTCGTAGAGGGCCGTTCCGCCGCGCGATTCTATGTGCGAAAGACCATCCCTGAGCTTGTTCACATCCGAAGTAAATTCCTGATCGATATACGCTTCGTCTGAGAAGTTCACCACGAAGGCTTCATCCTGCGGATTCGAGGCCTGAATCAGGTCCAGCGCGCTCTTGTTGACGGCGGGCCGCTTCCGCGACATCGAGCCTGAGTTATCGACGACCAGAGCGATTGAAACCGGGAGGTCAGTGTGCTGAAAGCTGATGATGGTCTGCTTGACTCCATCTTCAAAGACCTGAAAGTTATCCTTCTTCAGATCCTGGACGATGCGCGAGCCATCGAGCACGGTAGCGTTGAGCACCACCTCTTCCACGTCCGTGCGGAGCACGAACTGCTCGCCCTCTCTCTGGAGCGGCTGGCCGGCCGTAGTCGGAGGCGCGGCAAGGTCCGGCGAGCGCACCGGGTCGCGATCCTCGGTGAGCGAGGGGGCCTGAGGCGTTGCTGGCGGCGTCTGGGCCTGCTGCGCCGCCAGTGGCAATGCCGTGACTGCAAGAAAACAGGAAAGAAGTGCGTTATTGCAAAGGCGCATAGTATCCCGTGCGAGCATGAACGGTCAGCGGGGGTAGTCCCGGCGGCGGTTCGAGCTTTACCCTCACTTTACGCCACTTGCCGTCGCGCGCCAGATCCTTCGGCGCATATCCGATGACGTATTGATTGCGCAGCTCGGTGGAGATCTTCTCTGCAATATCGCCCATCTCGGAGATATCATCGACGCGATACATGCGCCCGCCGGTCTCCTCGCTCAGCTCATTCAGCAGCATCGGACCTGAACGCTCCTCCGGGGTAGCCGCATACGGATCGAAGAGTCCAATCGAGTACATCTCGACATCGGACTCACGCACCTGCGCCCTCACCTCGCCCTCGGTATAACGCGACCGGTTGTCTCCGCCGTCTGAAACCACCAGGAGGGCCCTGCGCTCATGCCGGGCATCCTTCATCTTCATCACGCTGTAATAGATGGCGTCGAGCAGCGCCGTGCGGTGGCCGCTGCGCACCGTAGCCAGGCGCGTCTGAATGTCATCGACCGAGCTGGTGAAGTCCTCAATCAATTCGGGGCGATCGTTGAAGCCCACCACAAAAAACTCATCCTCGGGATTCGCCGTTTTGATGAACTGGAGAATGGAGGCGCGCGCCCGTAGCAGCTTCGAACTCATCGAGCCGGAGAGATCGAAGATGATTCCAATTGAAACCGGAGCATCTTCATTCGCAAACGAGCGAATCTTCTGCTGGTTGCCGTTTTCGTAGACCTTGAAGTCGTCCTGCTCCAGCCCGGTTACCAGCCGGTTCATCGGGTCGGTGACGGTCACCGGCACGAGCACCAGGTTCACGTCCATGCGCAGCAGCGCGCCCGGCCTCGCGCGCAGGGCCGGTGTTCCAGTCGTTGGCGGTGCCTCTGCGCCGGGTGGCGGGCCGCTGGCGGGCGTAGACGAAGCCGGCGGCGGCACATGGGCTTTATTCAGAGGGTCTTCCTGCGCAATCGAAAGGCGGGGCGCCAACGCAGCAATGAACGGCACTGCGCAGACCGCTACCAGCGCGGCGCGCGTCAGCGTGCGAGCCGCCTCCCGACCAGGGCCGACTCGCTCAATGGGAAGCTTCGCCATTGCAACACACCTGGGAATGTGGCGATACTAGCACGCCAGGGCGTGCCCGCGCTGCATTCCGCCTCTCTTCCAAGGCTTGTTTGCGTACAGTCAAACAACGGGCGCGCTCACTCGGTTGGGATACAATCGAGCCTGAGCAAACCCGTTGCGATATCCCAGGCCGCTGGGAGCGGTTGTGGCTGAAAATCGCGCCGATTCAGTGGGAGCAAGACGACCCGAATGGCCATCATTTACCCATTTCGCGCCTGGCGCTACAACCCTTCCACAGTACGCCTGGCGGATGTGGTAACTCAACCCTACGACAAGATCTCGCCCGCTCTTCAACAGTCGTATTATCAGCGCAGCCCCTACAACCTGGTCCGCATCATACTTGGCCTGCCCGAACTGTTTGATGCCGAGCGGGGAGAGAGCGTGTACACGCGAGCGGCGCGGGACTTCGCAGCCTGGCGCGAACATGGCATCCTCATCCGTGAGAACCGGCCCTGCATCTACGCCTACTCGCAGCGTTTTGCCGTGCCGGGTACCGGCATCATGAAGGAACGCACGGGCTTTATCGGTCTGGGCAAACTGCATGAGTACTACGAGCAGGTCATCTTTCGCCACGAGATGACGCTCTCCAAGCCCAAGAGCGACCGGATGAATCTGCTGCGTGCGACGCACGCGCACTTTGGTCAGATTTTCATGCTCTACTCTGACCCAGCCCGCAGCATCGAGAATCTGCTCGTCGAGGGCAGCTCTGCTCCAGAGGTGGAGATCCCCGATGATTACGGCGTGCTGCACCGGATCTGGCGCATCAGCGACCCCGCCGCAATCCGCCTGGTCGTCACCGCCATGGCAGACAAGAAGCTCATCATCGCCGATGGCCACCACCGCTATGAGACGGCGCTGAACTACGCCAAGGAACGGGTGCGGCAACCAGAGCTGCCGAGCGAATCCAGCACCGGACAACTGCCGCAGCCAGCGTTCCCTGAAGCTGCAGTGATGATGACCTTCGTCAACATGGACTCCGATGGGCTGGTCATCCTCCCTACCCATCGCGTGCTGCATGACCTCAAGGGGTGGAACGCTCAGGCCTTCCGGCGATCGCTCGAAGAGGCCTTTGAAGTGGAAGATCTGGCGGAGGACAATCCCGATGCTCTGATCGCCACGCTCCGCAGCCAGCGCGGAGTCGCATTTGTCGCCGTTACCACGAAGGCGGCCTGGCTGATACGCCCCAGAAAAGGAGCAGCCGAGGATCTGCTGAGTCATCTCCCGGCACATCAGCGCAAGCTGGATCTCGTCCAGCTTCACGCGCTCATCCTCGAGCGAGTCCTCGGTCTGGACGCCGAAGCGGTGAGCCAGCAGAGCAACCTGCGCTACGTTCGCGAGGCGGCGGAAGCTGTTCATCAGGTTCGAAGCGGCGAGGCGGATCTTGCCTTCCTTACCAACCCGGTCTCCATGGAGCAACTAAGAGAAGTTGCCTTTGCCGGTGACGTAATGCCACAGAAGTCCACCGACTTCTACCCCAAACTGCTGAGTGGCCTGACGATCTATGCGTTGGATTAACTGGGCTCTCGCCTGGATGGCGCCCGCTGCTCTTCCCCTGGCTGCTCAAGCGCCGCAACCCGTGCAGTCCTCGCGCTTTGTCGCCGTGCTGGACGCCGCGCACGGCGGCCAGGACAGCGGCGGCAAGATCGCCAGTGGCCAGATGGAAAAGGCAGTGACCCTCGCGATGAGTGTGCGGCTGCGCTCACTGCTCGGTGCTCGCGGTATGGCCGTGGTCACAACGCGCGAATCGGATCAGGCGCTGCCGCCCGACCGCCGTGCGGAGATTCCCAACCACGCACATGCACAGGCTTGCCTCATCCTGCATGCCACGGAGAGCGGCTCCGGGATTCACCTTTTTGTCTCGTCGATTGCGCCGTCGCAAATCGCTCTCTTCCTGCCGTGGAAGACCGCCCAGTCTGCGTGGGTCACGCGCAGCCTGTCCCTGGCGGGAACGCTGAATGCCGCGCTTCTCCACGCGGAACTGCCCGTCACCATAGAGCGTACTTTCTTGCCGGGCCTCGACAGCCTAGCCTGTCCGGCGGTTGCCATTGAGGTGGCCCCGAATCGCGCAAAGGATGGCTCCGTGACCGCCGAACCGGACGATGCTGCCTACCAGGGGAAAGTCGCCTCCGCGATTGCCGCAGGAATGCTCGCATTCCGGTCAGAGAAGAGCGAGCCATGATTCCGCGCTACCAGAAGATCCTGTTTGGGTTGCTGCTCGTGGCTTCGCTGGCGATGACGGGAATCCTGTGGCACCTGCGCAACCGCGCCCATCAGCGGCTGCTCGCCGGCAGCGACTCCGCTCCTACGCAGGCGCCGGAGGTCACCGCGGCAGAGCCTGCCACGCTGGTCGTCGCGAGTGACGCGGATGGCTCCCTTCTGCCCCAGGACCGCGCACTGCCGTTGCCCGCCGATCCCGGAACACGCGCCCGCGTGCTCCTCGGCAACCTCCTTGACCTCTATGCGGCCCCCGACGCAGCACACCCGGTCGCCGTCGGAGCCGCAGGAATTGCGCAGGTATTCTTGCTCCCAACGACCGGGGAAACGGCGCAGGCGACTCCGGGCGCGCAATTGGCCGTTGTCAACTTCACGGGCGCCTTCGTTGCAAGCCATCCCTCTGGTATTGAGACCGAGACGCTCACCCTGCTCTCGATTTGCGCCACATTGCGCGCGAATCTGCCGCAGGTCGTTGCGGTGCGCTTTCTCGTGGATGGCCAACAACAGCCCACACTGGCCGGGCACGCCGATCTGACGCGAACCTACCTGACTGCCAACGCTGTTCCCAGTGGAGGACCCACCCCGTGACAGGCGCTGCAACGCCACCGACCATCGGCGTCTTCGACTCCGGATTTGGAGGGCTTACTGTGCTGCGTGCCCTCATCGACCGCCTGCCGCACGCACGCTACGCCTTCATCGGCGACACGGCCCGCTTGCCCTACGGTTCGAAGTCGCGCCGGACCATCGCGCGCTATGCCATCGAAAGCGCGCAATTCCTGGTGCACGAGCAGGGCGCGGAGTTCCTCGTCATCGCCTGCAACACGGCCAGCGCCCTCGCGCTCGACGCCATCCGCGACTCCGTCCCCGTCCCCGTTTTGGGTGTGATTGAGCCTGGTGCGGAGGCAGCACGCGCGGCATCCCACACAGGCGATGTGCTGGTCATCGCAACCGATGCCACCGTGCAGAGCCATGCCTACACGGCTGCCTGCCACGCGCGCGGTCTTCGCGTGATTGAGAAGGCTTGCCCGCTGCTGGTGCCCCTTGTCGAAGAAGGCTGGACCGACCATCCAGTAACCGCCGAGGTTATCCGCATCTACCTGGATGAGCTGAACGCGGCTGCCGCTTCGCAGCATATGCAACCCGACGCGCTTGTCCTCGGCTGCACCCACTATCCCTTGCTTCGCTCGCTGATTCAGTCCAGCGTGGCGCCCGGCGTGCAGGTGATCGACTCGGCTGCCGCCGCCGCGGAGGCTGCCGCGCGCAGCTTTCCCGGCGTGCTGGCTGCACAGGCTGGCGAAGAGCACACGATCATCCGGTGCTTCGCTACGGACTCGGTGGAGAAGTTTGAGAGGCTCGGCTCGCGCTTCCTTGGCAGGCCGGTCGGCGAAGTTGGCCTGGTCGATCTCGGGGGATGATCGCTGCATGAGCGCGTTCGCGCGCACCGATTGCCACAAGGCTCGCCATTCAAGCTCTGCTATTCTGAATGACGGTTGGCCGCGGGCTCTCCCGCACGGATGCTGCTTGATACGGAAGGATAGAAGAATCGCATGATCAATCTGGCGGGTAAGACTGCTGTCGTGTTCGGACTGGCCAACAAGCGCTCCATTGCCTGGGGAATCGCGCAGAAACTGCACGAGGCCGGTGCGACGCTCGCCATCTGCTACCAGAATGAGCGGATGAAGCTCGAAGCCGAGGGCCTCATTCAGGAACTGCCCGGCGCCAGCGGCTTTCAGTGCGACATCTCAAGCGACGCCGAAATCGATACGCTCTTCGCCGCGCTCAAGCAAAAGTACGGCAAGCTCGATATTCTCGTTCACGCTGTGGCCTTTGCGCCCGCGGCAGACATGCACGCTGAGTTCATCAACACCAGCCGGGAGGGCTTCCGCACGGCGCTCGACGTGAGCGTGTACTCGCTGATCGCCGTCAGCCGCGCGGCCGCCGCGCTGATGCCCGACGGTGGCAGCATCATGACGCTCAGCTACTATGCCGCGGAAAAAGTCGTGCCCAACTACAACGTGATGGCTGTCGCCAAGGCGGGACTCGAATCTACCGTGCGCTATCTTGCGTGGAACCTGGGCCCGAAGAACATCCGCGTCAACGCAATCTCCGCCGGCCCCATCAAGACGCTCGCGGCGCGCGGCGTGGGTGACTTGACGGTGATGATGAAGACGCACGCCGACCGCGCACCCCTCCACCGCAACGTAGACCAGATCGAAGTCGGCGGGGCCGCGCTCTTCCTCGCGAGCGACCTCTCGAGCGCCATCACCGGCGAAATCACCTACGTGGATTGCGGCTACAACATCATGGGCTTCTGAGGCCGCAATCTCGATTCAGCGTCCCGCGGCCTCTCTTAGCACTTCAGTCAGTCGCTTTACGCCTACGCGCCAATTCAATCGCGTCTCGTACTCCGCGAACGCAGCGCGCGCAAAGCCCTCGTAGTCGCGTAATATGTCGAGGGCCCGTGCCGCAAATAGCTCCCCGCCGTCCTCAACAGGCAACGCGTAACCGGACTTTCCCTCCCGCACCGTTTCCGCCAGCCCACCCGTGGTGCATACGAGCGCGGGCAGGCCAAATGCGGCGCTTTCTCCCACAACCACGCCAAATGTGTACGTGGCGGAGCAAAAATAGACCACGAACGGGCGCTCACGCGCCGGTTTGTGGCGGAATAAATGTATGGTCCGCCGCTCTTCTGCAAGCGAAAAGTGACGCTGGCAAGTTGGTCCGCGCAAATGTATTCGGCCTTTGTAGGAGATCGCGATCTCCGGGCCACGATGGGATGCGCTGCGCTCTGTTCCTCTTTAAGTAGGAAGTCTCAGGAGACTGTTTTACTCCACAGGTTTCCAGAGCGCCGGGATCGACCGTTGTGCCATTGT
>JAGWML010000109.1 GCA_028873155.1 Acidobacteriota bacterium | reverse complement strand
TCGCGTGATACAACGCCTGGCTTGCCTGTCGCAGCAGTTGATCGGCGTCCACATCGACCGGCTGCGGATACAGCACCACGCCGGCGCTTGAAGACAACCGGACCACATGCCCGTCCACTTCAAAAGGCGCGCGGGCCGCGGCCTGCAACTCTGCAAGCACAGGCAGGGCCTCCCGTTCGCTTGCCAGATCCGGTAGAACGACGACAAACTCATCTCCGCCGGGCCGGCCGATCGTGTCACCCGCGCGCAACAGGTCTCTGAGCCGGTGCGCCACGGCGATCAGGAGATGGTCGCCCACGTTATGGCCGTGACGGTCATTCACAGATTTGAAGCCGTCCAGATCCAGGCAGATCAGCGCCATCACCCTGCTCCGGCTATTGGCCTGGACCATCGCCTGGCGTTGCCGGTCGGCGAGCAAGGTCCGGTTTGGAAGCCCGGTCAGCAGGTCGTACTGCGCGATGCGCTCGAGCTTCCGCTCCTGCTCTTTCATCGAAGTGAGATCGGAAAAGAACGCTACATACTGGCGCACGCCGCCGGCCTCATCCGGCACAGCGCTGATGGTCAGCATCTCAGCGAACAGGCGGCCGCTCTTTGTCTTGTTCCAGATCTCTCCTGTCCACTTGCCGTCGTGCAGCAGCTGCCGCCACATCTCCTCGTAGAACGTCGGCTCCTGGCGGTCTGATTTCAAGATGCGCGGGTTCTTCCCGATCACTTCATCACGCGTATACCCGGTGATTCGGGTAAAGGCGTCGTTCACATCCAGAATGATGCCCTTGGCGTCGGTGATCAGAATCCCCTCCGCTGCATGCGTAAACACGCTCGCCGCCAGATGAAGACGATTCTCCGCCAGCTTCTCCTGCGAGATATCTTCCGCAAACAAGATGACGCCGCCGATTTCGCCGCCGCCGGTGAACCACGGATGGACCTCGCGGCGGAGCCACTGCATTTGTCCGTCCGGCCGGACCAGACAACCAGCCTCCAGGGGCATAATCTTCCCCTTCAGCGCGTGCTGATGGTCCTTCCGCCACTCCTTCGGACAACCGGGAAGCACCTCGTAATGCGACCGGCCCATTACTTCTCCGGCCTCAAGCCCAAACGTCTGCAGCCAGCGCTGACTCACCGCAAGGTAGAGCATCTCCCGGTCCAGCATCGCAAGCGCCACCGGCGCGTGTTCGATAAACAGGCGCAACAACTCCCGGCTCTCCCGCAACGTCGCCTCTGCCTGCTTCAGCTCCGTCACGTCCTGGATCGTGCCGCGCATCCGCTTGACCTTGCCGTCGGAGCCGATCTCCACTTCGCCGCGCCCCTGTACCCAGCGCTCCGCGCCATCACTGGGCCGTACGATGCGGTACTCCTGATGGAACGGCTTGCGATTCCCCAGCATCAATTCCTCAAGGTAGGCGCTCATGGCGGTGCGGTCTTCTGGATGGATCAGCTCCTTCCATCCCTCCACCGAGTGCGGATAGTTCCGGTCGATTCCCAGAATTTCATCCAGCACATCGGACGCCGTCCACAATCCCGTGGTCACTTCGAACACATAACTGCCCAGTCCCGCGATCCGCTGCGCCTCGCGCAACTGCTCTGCATGTTCCTGCTGCGCGGCAGCCAGCGTCGGGTCGGCGACTCGTCTGGATACGCCCAGCAGTCCAACCAACACGCCATTTTCATCCTTCACGGGATACTTGCGGTTATCCGACCACACGTCGCATCCATTGCGGTCCACCCTCCGCTGGACCTCACGCACCAGCGGCTTGCCGGCATAAATATCCTTCTCCATCTGGTAGTAAATGTCGGCGACCTTCTCTGGAAACAACTCGTAGTCCGTCAGCCCCAGCGCGGATTTGCCCGGGCCGCTGAAGTCCTCAGCCGCCTTGCGGACTTTTTCATTCATGGCAACCAGCACATGATGCCTGTCCTTGAAATACACCATGTCATCGGTCGATTCCATGAGGGCGCGAAGGTGCGGAGGCAGGTCAAAGCCGCTTCGGCTGGCCGCCACATGGCGTGCATCCTGCAACGTAAGCTGGAGAAGAGAATCGTCGGCGCCGTCGGCCGCGCGGCGAACCGATGCCCGCATGCAGCGCATCGTGCCGTCGGCGTGACGCAGGCGCAGATTCTCCCACCGGCCAGCCCCGGCCCCATCCCGCTTTCGATCGACGGCGAAGATCCGCATCACAACATCGGCATCCTGCGGATGAATGCGGTCGGCAAGGCGCACAGCTCCACGCAAAATCAGCTCAGGGGCGTACCCCAGGAGCATCTCCACGCAACCCTCGGCCGCAACAACCTCCCTGCCGCCCGACCGGCGGATGCGAAAAACTGCCTCCACAAACGACTCCTCGCCCCTGATGCGATGCCGGCCCACACGATCTCACCAGCTTGAGGCAAGCGCTGCAAACGTGGTGAAAAAATACGCCGAAAGAAATTGATACCATGGACGCCCACCCCCCGTATCCCATGAAACGGTCTCTTCCGTCCCCAGTCCGTTACCAGCGTGCCGTTTCTGTTCGACCGCCTGCCGGCCACGAAATGAACCAAGTCATGCACCACTTATCCACCATCTTTTTACTTGCCGGCGATTTCGTCCCGGCTTATCCACGCGTATCCTTGGCATAATCGCAGCAAGCGGTTCCTCCGTAATGGTTCCAGGAGCCACGTTCTCGACCCTCAACGGCCAGAACAAACCACGGGAGCATCGAAGAGTGACCAGCTACAGCCGTCAGGATGTTCTGCGTATCCTGCAAATCTCTTCCAGGCAGCTTCATGGCTGGGAACGCGCCGGTCTCATCCCTCCGCTACAGGAATACAGCTTCCAGGATCTCCGCCAGTTGCGCACCCTGCGCCTGCTCCGCGAAGACGATGTGTCCGCCGCCTCGATCCGTCATTCCGTAGTCGCCATGAGAGCCGTGGCCGGCCTTGCCAACCCACTGGCCGAAGCCAGCGTCGTGCGCAACGGCACACGCCTCGCCTTCCGCTGCCAGGGCGCGATGGTCGATCCAATCCGCCGCCAGTTTCTCTTCGACTTCGAGCGATTGGACCGTTCGCAGCAAGCCGCCTGCTCGGTTGTCAGTCCATCTGCGCAGAGCAGCCGCAGCATCTCCGATACATTCTTCGCAGCCGTCCAGGCCGAAGAGTCGGGGAAGAAGCACAACGCGATCGCGCTGTATCAAACAATCCTTGACGCGGACCCCGGATACGCGCCGGCCTACATCAACCTCGGCACGCTTCACTTCCACCTGCGCCAATACAACCGGGCCGAAGAGCTCTATCGCAAAGCCACCGTGGCTGACCCCACCTACGTCCTGGCCTTCTTTGACCTCGGGAACGTCCTCGATGAACTGGGCCGCCTCGATGAATCCATCGCCGCCTACCAACGCGCCGTCGCTCTCTCCCCGCGCTACGCCGACGCGCACTACAACCTGGCCCTCGCCTTCGAGCGCAAGGGAGAGATCCGTTCGGCGCTCCGTCACTGGCATGCCTACATCCGCCTTGACCGCTCCGGCCCCTGGGCAGAGCATGCCCGCACCCAAATCCGCAAGTTGCTCGAACGAGAGACGCTTTCCATCGCCTGGCGCGCGGGCCGCTTCATTGCCCGCTCCCCCCGCTCCGCGCCGCTGACTCTCGTCAGCGCCTCGCTCGCCGCACATTGAGCTCCCCGCCGGAGCCTCATCCCAGGCTCCAGCCCGTCCGCCTAAAATTCCGCCCGACGCCAGACAACTCTCCTCAGCCATTTGTGTCTAAATCAAATGGGCTACTGTCCTCTGCGTCCTCGGGAGGTCGTCCCAGGATTCACCACCATGCAATTCGTTCTCCGCTTCTGCCCGGTGAATGCCTGTGCGCCGCCGTGACCCAGACAAGCCCTGAATCCTGGGCACGGAGCATGAGCGGGCCGTGCTAGCATGTTGGGACCTGCAACGGAGCTTTCCACAAGGATGACTATGAAGACTACGTTCTCACTCACCTGGACTCGGTCGCTTTGTGCCTGCGGCGTACTCGCCGTCAGCACGCTGGCGGCAGCCTCACTGCACGCGCAATCTCCGGCTGTTCGCATCGGCTCCGAGATCTCCAGCGCACAGATGGGGGTACTCAAAGGCTCGCAGCACCCCATGGCGCAACCCGCCTGGGATTCGGGCCGCATGCCGGCCAACTATCCGTTGCAAGGCATCACTCTCTTCTTTCAGCGTTCCCCAGCGCAGGAGGCCGACCTGAAGGCGCTGCTGGCGGCGCAGCAAGATCCCGCATCGGCGCTCTATCACCAGTGGCTCACTCCCGACCAGTATGCCGCTCGCTTCGGCATGGCCCAGGCCGACATTGAGAAGGTCGAAGACTGGCTGCAGCAGCAGGGCTTCTCCATCGAAACAGTCTCTCGCAGCCACAACATGATCCACTTCTCGGGGACCGTCGGCCAGGTCGAGCAGGCATTCCACACCCAGATGCACTTCTACACGGTGAACGGCGAGAAGAACTTCGCTCCGTCGACCGCTCTGTCCATCCCCGCCGCGCTCTCCGGCATCGTCCTCAACGTCGGCAACCTCGACACCTTCCGTCCCCAGCCCCACGTCATCAAGCGGACCGGCCTGAACCCGAGCCCCAGCTTCACCTCAGCCACCACTCACCACGTCTTCTTCGCTCCAGGCGACATCCAGACCGTCTATGACATGAAGACCCTTACCGGCGGCGGCACCACGGGCGTCGGGCAATCCATTGCCGTCCTCGGCCAGTCTGAAGTTGCCGTCTCTGACATCGAGCACTTCCAGAGCGCCGCGGGCCTTACCGTCAAGGACCCCACGCAGGTCCTGGTCCCCGGCTCCGGCACGCCTGCCTTCTCCTCGGGCGATGAGGGCGAGTCCGACCTCGATCTCGAATGGTCCGGCGCCACCGCAACCGGCGCGCAAATCTTCTTCGTCTACACCGGCAACAACACCAACTACGGCGTCTTCGACTCCGCTCAGTACGCGGTCGATGAGCGCATCGCCAATATCCTCACCCTCAGCTACGGCGCCTGTGAACTGGGCATCACCACGACCAACTTCGGGCAACTCGACGCCATCGCGTCCCAGGCAGCCTCGCAGGGCCAGACCTTCGTCTCCTCCTCCGGCGACCAGGGCTCGACCTCCTGCTACGGCGTTACCAGCCTGAGCACCGCACAGCAGGCCGCCCTTTCCGTCAACTATCCGGCCAGCAGCGCGTACGTCACCGGCGTCGGCGGCACTGAGATTACTTCCGCGGACGACGCAGTAGGCACCTACTGGACCGACGCCAGCGGTTCTGATCTCATCACCTCGGCGACGAAATACATCCCTGAAGTCTCCTGGAACGACGACTCAACCACTGGCTGCACAAGCAGCACCGGCGCCTCCATCGGCTGCCTTAGCTCCTCCGGCGGCGGCGTCAGCACCTTCTATACAACCAAGCCAACCTGGCAGGCCGGCGTCCCCGGCATTCCCAATGACAACAAGCGCGACGTACCCGATGTCTCGCTCTACTCCTCGCCGGCCTTGCCCGGCTACCTCTTCTGCACCAGCGACACGTCGGACTGGGCGACTGCCTCCGGCACCAACCCCGCCCAGCAGAACAGTTGCAACAGCGGCTTTCGTGACAGCGCCACCGGCTACCTCACCGTCGCCGGCGGCACCAGCTTCGCCGCGCCCATCTTCGCCGGCATGGTCGCCATCCTCAACCAGAACGCTGGTTACGCCAGCGGCCAGGGCCTGCTGAACACGGCGCTCTACTCGCTGGCCTCCAATGCCGCCACATACTCTGCGGCATTCCACGACACCGTCACGGGCAATAACAACTGCCTCGCTGGCAGCGTCGTCTGCCCCAACGGCCCCATCGGCTTCACAGCCGGAGTCGGCTATGACCAGGTCACAGGCCTCGGCTCGGTGGATCTTGGCCTCCTTGCCACTGCCTGGACCAAGAGTTCCACCACCCTTGTGCCCACCACAACCACGCTGACGGCCTCCAACCTCACACCGAACGCCAGTACGCCGGAGCCTGTCACCATCTCCGTTGCCTCCGCGACCGGAACCTCCGTTCCGAGCGGCAATGTCACTCTGCAAATCGACGGTGGAACGAACTTCGGTGGCACCACGGTAGCAGCGCAGCCCATCTCCACCTCCGGCACGCTGACCTACAGCGCCAGCTTCTCCACCAGCGGCTACCATCAGATCCTCGCGCAATACGCCGGCGATACGTCTCATGCTGCTTCCGTCGGCGTGATTACGTTCAACGTCGGCGGCGGCGGCTCCACCGCGCCCGGCATCGCCCTTGCAGCCACTCCGACCACACTCACCGTGAGCCGCGGCACTCAGGGGACTGAAACCATCACCGTGACGCCAGCCGGCGGCTACACCGGCACCATCGACGTCAGCTTCACATCCTCCAACAACAGCGCCCTGGCGAACCTCTGTTACCAGTTCTCCTCTTCGCTCAGCAACGGCGATGGCTCAGTCGTGATTAGCGGAGCCAACTCCACCTCGGTCACCCTCAGCCTCGACACCAACGCAGCCGACTGCGCCAGCTCCGGCGGCTATCCTTACGGCTACGGCTACGGCTTCTATGCCCAGCACGGCAAGTGGCAACGCATGGGCGCCATGGCTGGATTCAACACTTCGCGCAACAACAAGCCCAGCCCGCTGCCTGAGGGCTTCGCGCTGGCCGGCCTGCTGCTCATCGGGTACCTGGGCCGGAAGTCGCGCAACCTGCGTAACCTCACCATGGTTCTCGCACTGATGGTCGCAGGCTTCGCCATCTCCGCCTGCGGCGGAGGAGGCGTCAGCGCTCCCTCCAATCCGGCCAAGGGCACCTACACCATGACCGTCAACGGCGTGGATACAAAGTCCAAATCCATCACGAGCAAGACCAACTTCACCTTCGTAATCGATTAACTCCAAACTGTTCCTCAGCCTTTGGGGGCGGATGCCGCACGGCATCCGCCCTTTTGCTTGCCGCGAGCGCATAGCGCCCCGCTGTCGCCTCGTCTGCTACACTCCCTTCCCGTAGAAAGGATTCACCTTGGGCGCACCCACACACGCTGCATCCCCGCTCACGTCACTCTCAGAGGAAGAGCATCTCTTCTACTCGACCGTCCTTGACTTTGCCCGCCAGACCATCGCGCCCGTCGTCCGCACCATGGACGATACCCAGCAGTTCGACCCCGCCATCCTCCGTCAGCTCTTCGAGCTCGGTCTGATGGGCATTGAAGTTCCCGAGCCGTTCGGCGGCGCGGGCGGCAGTTTTTTTGACTCCGTCCTCGCCATCCAGGCCATCAGCACCGTCGACCCCGCCGTCGCCGTCCTCGTGGATGTCCACAACACGCTTGTCGTCAACGCCCTGCGCCGCTGGGCCACCGATGCCCAGAAGAGCCGCTGGCTGCCGCGCCTCGCCGCAGATACTCCCGGCGCCTACGCGCTCAGCGAGGCTGGCTCCGGCTCCGATGCCTTCGCCCTGCAAACCCGCGCCGAGGCCACCAGCGCCGGCTATCGGCTCAACGGCCGCAAGCTCTGGATCTCGAACGCCCGCGAGGCTGGCCTCTTCATCGTCTTTGCCACGCTTGACCCCGCCGCCGGATACCGCGGCATCACAGCTTTTCTAGTCGAAAAAGGCACGCCCGGCTTTACCGTCGGCCACAAGGAAGACAAGCTCGGCATCCGCGCCAGCAGCACCTGCGAACTCCTCCTCGACAACTGCGAGGTCCCAGCCGGGAACCTTCTTGGCGAACCCGGCAAAGGTTATAAGATCGCCATCGAGACGCTGAATGAGGGCCGTATCGGCATCGGCGCGCAGATGCTCGGCCTCGCCGAAGGCGCGTGGGGGCATGCGGTTCGATATGCAAAGGAGCGCCGCCAGTTCGGCAAGACCATCGCCGAGTTCCAGGCCGTGCAATTTTCTCTCGCGCAGATGGCCACCGATATCGAAGCTGCCCGGCTCCTCGTCTACAACGCCGCCCGCCTCAAAGACGCCGGACAGCCTTACGTCAAACAAGCCGCCATGACCAAGCTCTTCGCTTCGCAGGTTGCCGAGAGCGTCGCCAGCCAGTGCGTTGAAATCTTCGGAGGCAACGGCTTCGTCCGCGACTATCCGGCGGAGAAGTATTACCGTGACGCCAAGGTCGGCAAGATCTATGAGGGCACCTCCAACATGCAGCTCATGACCATCGCCAAGGACCTGCTCACCTGACAATCGAAGCTTCGCGTCTTCCACCGTTCTACTTACGCCCGCTGCGATATTCTCAAAATGGAGACATGCCGCGGGCAGCGCTCCGCATATCGATGATCCTCTCGAACCCACGCACATGGGAAGTGGCCACCGGAGTGGTCCTGCTCGCCGGGCTCACCGGGGCAGGCATCTGGATTCTTACCCGCCGCCGCCCCACCGCCGACGAAATCGAGCAGGCCCGCCGCCAGTTTCTGTCACGCTCCGGCCGCCTCGTAGACGGCATGTTCCTCGACATTACCGAAATGTCTGCCGACGACGGCGCCACGCGCACCCTGCTCATCTACAGCTACCGCATCAGCGGCGTCGATTATCAGTGCTCGCAGGACGTCACCGCCATGCGCGACACGCTGAACCCGGCCGACCTGCGCGCCGGCTTCCCCTGTACTGTCCGCTACCAGCCCGGCAACCCCCACAACAGCATCCTTGTCGCCGAGCAGTGGTCCGGCCTGCGCAGCACCCTGCCCGATCTGCCGCAGGGCCGCGCGACCGCCGAACCACGCCGCCGCTGGCCCTGCGTTCGCTAAGTCCCGCTCCTGCCCTCTTTCCACCCCATCCAAACGCCGGCACCGCGCAACATGAGTCCCATTTACACTGCATGTATGCATGTCCATGCCGCGCCCGCCGGCCCCGGCGCCAACCGGACGCAATCCGTTCTCCGCATCTCCCTGGTGGTCACGCTCGCCTACGTCGTCGTCACCTTCGTAGCCGGGCTGCGCGCGCACTCGCTCGCCCTGCTCTCTGAGGCGGGCCACAACGTCTCAGACTTCCTCGCCCTCCTGCTCAGCTTCGCCGCCGTCTACTTTCAGACGCGCCCCGCAGACAACACCCGCACCTTCGGCTATCAGCGCGCCGGCGTTCTCGCAGCCTTCATCAACGCCGCCACGCTCATCGGCCTCTCCCTCTGGATCGCCCTCGAAGCCGTCCATCGCCTCAGCACGCCGGTCGCCGTCCATCCGCGCATCATGATGATCACCGCAGCCGCAGGCGTCCTGATGAATGGCGTCATCGCCGCGTTGCTCTGGGGCGTTGCGCGCGACGTCAACCTGCGCTCCGCCTTCCTCCACATGGCCGGAGACACGCTCTCCACCGCCGCCGTCATCGCCGGCGGCGCGGGTATCCTCCTCACCGGCCAGAACTGGATTGACCCTGTTCTCTCGCTCGGTATTGCCGCCGTGATCCTCTGGTCCAGCATCAGCATCGTCCGCGAAACCCTCAATATCCTCCTTGAAGGCACGCCGCGCGGCGTCACCCTGCCGCAGATCCGCTCCGCCATGGAAGCCGTCGAAGGCGTCATCGACGTCCACGACCTCCATATCTGGAGCCTCGGCTCGCAATCCCGCGCCCTCGCCTGCCACGTCACCATCGCCGACATTCCGCCGTCTGAGAGCGCCTGCATCCTCGTCAAGATCAACCATGTTCTCCACGACCACTTCCACATCAGCCACACCACCATCCAGTTCGAGCACATCGGCTGCGGCGCCCTTGAGGGCTGCGTCGTACCCATCGAAGAAATGGCCGGCGACAGGCCCCACGCGCACCACGGCCATTCGCATTAGA
>JAGWML010000310.1 GCA_028873155.1 Acidobacteriota bacterium | reverse complement strand
GTATTTCTCCTACACGCCGCGGAGCGCGGCAGCGATTCTCTACTACGTGCTGACGTATGGCCTGACGACAATTGGAGCCTTCGCCGTGGTGGCGGTGGTGGAGCGTGCGACGGGCAGCGACCGGCTGGAGGCGTTTTCGGGACTGCATAGGCGCAGTCCGCTGCTGGCGGCGGTGCTGCTGGTGCTGTTCCTTTCGCTGGCGGGGATTCCGCCGCTGGTGGGCTTCTGGGCGAAGTTCAACCTGTTTGCGGCGGTGCTGAGCGTGAGCCAATCCGGTATGGCCGTGGGTCTTGTGGCGTTGGCCGTAGGGATGAGCGCGGTGAGCCTTTTCTACTATCTGCAGGTGATGAAGCGGGCCTATGTGATTGCACCGGTAGATGAGACACCGATTGCCCTGCCGCCCGTGACGCTGGTGCTGCTGGTCTTCATCGGGCTCGCTGTGGTGGTGCTGGGATGCTTCCCGTCGCTGCTGCAGGGGTGGATTATGGGCTTCTACGGAGGGATGTAGGGCGCGGTGCGCGAACGGCTCCGGACGAATTCATAGTTAATGAAAAAGGCTCAGGTCGAGAGATTCGGCCTGAGCCTTTGATGTTTTTGCGCCCGAAGAGACCGGCGGGGGGAATGGGTTTACCCGCGCAGGAAGTCCTTGGCCTTCTGGATGAGGACGTCGCGACTGACGTCGGAGATGGAATTGGTGAGCGGGAGCTGCTTGGGGCAGACCTCGACGCAGTTTTGCGCGAAGCCGCACTCCTGGACGCCTCCATCGCCGGCGAGTGCGCGGAGTCGCTCTTCCTTGAGTACGCTGCCGGTGGGGTGGTTGTTGAAGAGCTTGACCTGCGCAATAGTAGCCGCGCCGACAAAACCTGTCTCTTCAGTGAATTGCGGACAAACCTCCATGCAACAGGTGCAGGAAATGCAGTTGGAGAGGGGATAGCTGACTTCCTGCTGCTGCGGGAAGACGCGCGGGCCGGGGCCAAGGTCGTAGGTGCCGTCGACGGGGACCCAGGCCTTGACGGCTTTGAGGTTCTCGAAGAGAACGGAGCGGTCGACCTGGAGATCGCGGACAAGTGGGAACTTGGAGAGCGGCTCGATGCGGACGGGCTGCTCGAGGTTCTCGATGAGCGCGGAGCAGGCCATGCGGGCCTTGCCGTTGATACGCATGGCGCAGGAGCCGCAGATCTCCTCGAGACAGTTGGAGTCGTAGGTGACGGGCGTGGTGGCGTGGCCGTCTGCGGTGGTTGGATTGAGCGCGATGTCCATCAGGGCGCTGGTCACATTGAGGCCGGGACGCCACTCGACTTCAAACTTTTCCCAGACTGACGGAGCGTCGGGGCTGGCCTGACGCTTGATTTCAAGTTGCACGGTCTTGTTTGCCATGTCTCTCCCCTGGGCTACTTGGCCACGTCGTAACGGCGCGGGCGCGGCTTGATGTGCTGGATGTCCACCTCTTCGAGGTCAAGGCGCGGGCCGGCGAGGTGGCCGGTGAAGGTGGCCCTGGTGGTCTTGAGGAACTTCTCGTCGTTGCGATCGGGGAAGTCAGGCTTGTAGTGCGCGCCGCGGGACTCGTCGCGGAGTTTGGCGCCGAGGACGACGGTGCGCGAGAGCTCGAGCATGTTCTTGAGCTGGCGCGCGAAGGCGAAGCTTGTATTGGCCCACTGGCTGCGGTCGCTGAGGTTGACGCGCTTGTAGCGATCGATGAGGGAGACGATCTTCTCGTCCGCTTTCTGCAGGCCGGTGTTGTAGCGAATGACGGTGGCGTGCTCGGTCATG